>NZ_JBHWBZ010000081.1:0-28682 GCF_042735475.1 Kitasatospora sp. NPDC059577
AGTTGGCCCGCCGGGTGAATCCGGACGTGGCGCGCAGCGTCCTCGCGCCGAGCGGGTGCGGGGGGTCGGCGGGGCGGCCGGGGCCGGCGGGCCCCCCCCCCCCGGGGCCAGAAGTTGATCAAGTGTCATCCGCTGCGCAAGGATGGCGGCCGGAGCCCGGCGCGAACGAACGCCGGCCTTCCGCCACGGCCCGGCCGTCCCCCCCCGCCCACCCCGTCCCCCGGAGGTATCCGTGAAGAAGACCACGACCGCGCTCGCCACCCTCGCCCTGGCCGCCACCGCCGTCCTGACCGCCACTCCCGCGCAGGCCGGCGACCTCCCCCGGGTCTGCACCAGCACGCACGGCTTCGACAACGGCAGCTTCTACTGCGGCGGCGCCTACGGCGAGGGCGAGGCCCTGTGGCCGCTGAACAGCGGCGACTGGGTGGACTTCGTGATCGGCCTCGACCACGCCGTCTGGTTCCGCACCACCAACAGCGGCTGGAACTCGCTGGGCGGCTACTTCACCGGCAAGGTGACGTTCAGCAAGAAGCTCAACGACCTCAACTTCACCATCAACGCCCTCGGTTCCGACGGCGTGACCACGTGGTCCCGCGACCGCACCCACAAGGGGTTCGTCACCGACTGGTACGTCAAGAGCTGAGGCCCCGCGAGCCGGGCGGCCGGGCGGCCCTGAGGCCCCACGGCCGTGCGGCGCCGGGACCGGAAATCCGGTCGGCGGCCGGCGCGCCCGCCTGGCAGGGTGGGGGCATGACCACCTCCGACGACCAGGAACCGGCCGCCGCCCTGCGCGACGCCGACTCGCCGTCCTGGGCCGTGCGAGCCGACGCCGGGCGCCGGCTCGCGGCCTCGGAGCGGATCGGCGAGGTGACGGACGTCCTGCACCGCCTCCTCCTGGACACCCACGACACCGCCGTCACCCAGCAGACCGCCGAGGCCCTCCTCGAACGCCGGGACACCGCCGGCCTGCGCTGCGTCCTGCTGGCCGTCAGCCGCGCGGCCGAGACGTGGACGGCGGACGAGATCTGGGCCGCCCTGGACTGCAACCCCGACTGGATGACCACCGAGGGAGCCGACGGGCTCATCGCCCGGCTGCACGCGCTGGCGGTGGACGAGGACGAGGGAGTCCGCGACGAAGCCCAAGGCATCCTCGCCGGGCTCCGCCCGCGCGAGCAATGGGCACGGGAACCGGAACCGGACACGGACACCCCCTGACCGGACCCGCCGCCCGGAACCCGGCAGCCCCGCGCGCCGCCGCCCCGGGGGGAGGGGCAGCGGCGCACAAGCAACCTCAGACGGCGCCGGATTCGCCCGACGTGCCGCTGCTGTCGGTGCGCCGCGGCTTCTTCGGTGAAGTCATTGCGGCACTCCCTCGGGTGACGGTGTCTCGGCAACCGCAGGAGCCGGCACTGACACTCCGATTCGCCGACGCATGACGCCCGGTGCCCGAGGGGGAGGGATACGCGGCCCCGGCCCGGGGGTGGGGAGCTGCCGGTCGGCGGGGCCGACTTCCCGTGCAGGCGCCCGAAGCGAGGGGCGGCCGTTCACTCCGTGGGCGGCTCGCTGTACCGGGCCCGGGCCTCTGCCGTCGTGGACGTGTCGAGGAGTCGCAGTTCCCAGGGGCCGGTGTTGACGGCCGAGTCCTTGCCGAAGCCGACCCACGTCCCGGCCATGCGCCGACCGGCGGGATCGATCAGCAGCTGGAGGGCGCCGTGGTACCGGGCGCCCCGGTAGTAGCCGTCCGCCGCGGTCTGCTCGACCCAGGTGACGGTGCCGGTGCCCCGGTCGACGGTCAGGTCGAAGGAGAGCGGGAACGGGGGTTGGACGACGCACCGGGGAGCGACCGTCCCGTGATGCGGTTTCCGTGCTGCACCAGGACGACGTGGTGCAGCCCGGTGAACGTGGTGCCGCGGCCGCTGCTGAAGAACTCGTAGCGGCTCAGCCGGATCCCGGAGTGGTCCTCATCCTGCGTGTCGTCGGGCATGCCGGGTTCTCCTGACCTCGAAGGCTGCTCAGGCGGTGCCGAACTCGCCCGCGCGGACGGCGGTGACGAAGGCCTGCCAGGCGGCTGGTGCGAAGTCGAGGCGGGGGCCGTCGGGGTCCTTGCTGTCCCGGACCCGGCCGGGACGAACGTCGTCCACCTCGATGCACATGCCGCCGTCGTTGTCGCTGTGGCTGCTCTTGCGCCAGGCGGTGGGGGAGTTGCCCGTCATCGGCGGTTCCTTCCTGATCGACCGGATGGAGCGGGAAGTCGGCGGGTCCGACTTCCCATGTCGCTTCGCCGGGGCCGCAGTTCCTATCCCTGAGTGCGCTGGCGGGAGGCGGGACACCGAGCGCGTAGGAGGGGCGTGCCGAGACGGCGCCGCACAAGCGTCGTCAGACCGTGCCGAACTCGCCCGCGCGGACGGCGGTGACGAAGGCCTGCCAGGCGGAGGAGGGGAAGACGAGGGTTGGGCCGCCCGGGTCCTTGGAGTCACGGACGGGCATGAGCCCGGGGACGCCGTCGGCGACCTCCACGCATTGGCCCCCGTCAGTGCTGTGGGTGCTCGTGCGCCAGGTGGTGGGGGAGTTGCTGTTCATGGGCGGTTCCTTCCTGATCGACGGGGTGGAACAGGAAGTCGGCGGGGCCGACTTCTCATGCTGGGTGTTCGGGGGCGGTGAGGTGGTGGCCGTCGTGGGAGCGGATACGGGGAGGTCCGGGGCGCAGGGCGTCGAGGATGCGGACGGCGTAGACCTCGCCCATGCGGTCGGCGACCTCGTCGGGGGTGAGCCAGGCGACGGCGGTGGATTCGGGGGAGAGCTGTTCGGCGCCGTCCTCGGGATGGCAGCGGAAGACGAGCGCGATGATGCCCCGGGTCATGTTCTTGTAGACGCCGGTGAGTTGGCCGACGCCGACCTTGAGGCCGGTCTCCTCGTGGATCTCGCGGCGCAGGCCGTCCTCGACGGTCTCGGTCAGTTCGAGGACACCGCCCGGAGGCTCCCAGGTGCCATTGTCGGCCCGCCGGATCGCCAGCACCCGTCCGTCCTCGCGCACGACGGCTCCCGCTACGGACACCGAGTGGAGGGCTGGCAAAGCCGTGGGGCTGTTCATGGACACGAGCGTAAGGAATCCGAGGGGCTGAGAACCAGAACGCCCCGCCTCGGCGCCGGGGCGTGGGAAGTCGGCGGGCCCGACTTCCTATGCGCGGGCCGGGATGGTGTCGATGTCGCTTCCCCGGGACCAGAGTTCCTCGATGTGGTCGGCGAAACGGTCGAACATGCCGTGCTCCTCGCTGCGCCGCAGGTGCATCAGCGGTGAGTCGTGGCCGACGGTACGGGCGAGGTGAGGAGTGACGAGGGCGTGCTCGTCGAAGCGGAAAACGGAGAGGCCGACGTGATTCGGGCCGTCCTCCGGGGCACTGAAGCGGGCCTCGACACCGTCGATGTCGCGGAGCTTGGCAAGGTTCTCCAGAGTGACCCGGATCCGGGTGGACACCGAGAGCGCCACGTCCTCGAGCTCCTCGCGCCGGCGCGTGCTGCCGGAGTCGGGATCCCCGAGCAGGAAGCGCACCCGGCAGCCACCCTCGGCCTTACGCCGCAAGGTCTGCAGGAGGGCGGGCTGCTCCAGCCAGACGAAGTAGTCGGTGTACCCGGCGAGGAAGATCTCGGACCGTGCCTCGGCGATCAGCTGCGCCCACACCGACCGGGGGCAGGCCGAGCGGTACGGGTAGACGGCCAGGACCTCGCCGTCGTGCCCGGTCTTGATGGTGGACCGGAGGAGGTTGGGCAGGATCACTGGTCATCTACCCCCTGAGTGCGCTGCGCGGGCGGCGGGAGGTTCGGGCCCGGGGAGGCGTACCGGGAAGGTGCCGCCGCCCCGGGCCGGGGCGGCGGCGCACAAGTGGCCTCAGGCGGTGCCGAATTCGCCGGTGCGGACTGCGGTGACGAAGGACTGCCAGGCGTGGGAGGGGAAGATGAGGGCCGGGCCGTTCGGGTCCTTGGAGTCCCGCACAGGCATGACGCCGGTGAAGCCGTCGGCGACCTCCACGCAGCCGTTCTGCCCGCCGCTGTAGGTGCTCTTCCGCCAGCCAGCGTGGGTCAGGTCAACGTCCATCCTCATAGCCCTTCCGTGCCGCACGGATCATCTCCGCCGATGCGGCCTGATTCAGTGCTTCGATCTGCAGCCGATCGTAGCCCCTGGACAGCGGAAGAACAGTGTCGATATCGCGATCAAGGTAGCCACGGACTTCGGTCTCGCTGTATCCCAGCAGTTTGCGGTCCGGCATGGTCAGCAAGGTCACATGGGAGCTGAACGGCCGCTCCTCGCCCAAGGAGTAAGGGGCCACCTGGATGACGATGTTCGGGGCTGTTGCGAGCTGCTCAAGGTGCAACAATTGTTCAATCATGACGTCCGCTCCGCCGACGGGTCGGCGCAGGCAACTCTCGTCCAGGACGGCGTGAAGCAGCGGAGCAGGCGTGCGGACCAGGAACTGCTGGCGCGTCATGAGGAAGTTGACCCGCTCCTCGGCCTGTTCGGGAGTCGCCGTTCCGCGCCTGATGTTGGCCGCTTCCCAAGCGCCGGCGTACGCCGGAGTCTGCAACAGCCCGGACACGATGTCGATCGAGAACAGCCTGACCTCGGCGGCCCGGTTCTCGTAGTTGGCGTACTCGGGGAAGCCCGGCACCAATGCCGTGTGCTTGTGCTGCCACCACATCAGCATCAAGGTCCCGCCCGTTTCCAGGACTTCATCGGCCTTGGTAGCAAACTTTTCACTCGGCGGGCGGCGTGCAAGTTCAACGAACGAGACGTAGGACGCGCTGACGCCGCACTTGCGGGCAAGCTGGTGCTGCAGGAGGCCCTTCGCCCTGCGTGAGTTGCGGAGTTGGACCGCGAAGGGGGCCCAGGGGCCTGACGCCGGGTCGATTTCCTTGATGTTCACCATGGCTGCTCCAAAACAACGTGCCCGCTGGGTCAAGTCGTTTGACGCTTCCGATGCTAGGGGACGCTGGGCCACGATGTGCACGGAAAGTGAAACATCGATCGCGGAGGGTTCTCCCATGGCTTCTGACCACGTTCCCCGCTCGCACGGGTACGGGGTGCGCCTCGACCCCGAGACCCGTCGCTACTGGGTCCGTAACGAGATGACGGGGGAGTGGCTGCGCGAACCCGGCGGTGACCTCAAAGGGTTCACCTTCTTCGGTGACGCCTACAGCGCCTGGCGCGTGTTCGAGGTCCACAAGCGGCCGGGGGAGCGGTGATGGGATCCGTGCTCTCCCGTGCCACGGCCGAGCAGCGCCGGCAGGCCGCCTCCGTGGTGGAGGACCTGGTGTCCGTGCTGGCCCTGGGCGGAGTGAAGTTGCCCTCCATCGCCGTCGATTGGCACTACGGCCGGACCACGGGCAACTACCTGGTCGACCTGGGCTCGGCCCGGCCGCTCGAACTGCTGCGTCTCCTGGACCTGTTGCGCAAGGGGCTGCGGTACGAGCGTCTGACGTACGACGACTGAACACACTCCTGGCCCGTCTGCTGTGGTGGGCGGGCTTCTCTCTCGTGCTCCTCCCCGTGATCAGGAAGTGAACTGCCCGATGCGCGACCCCCGCCTCCTCGCCAAGCCGCCGGTGTGCCGGCTGGGCTGTCTCGTTCTCGTGCGCAACCGGCGCGGGGACGTGCTGCTGGTCGACCCGGACTACATGGACGGCATGATCCTTCCCGGTGGCGCCGCGAAGCCCAACGAGCCGCCGCACCTGGCGGCCGCCCGGCACCTGCACGCCGAGACCGGCCTGCACCTGCGCCTGAGCGGCATCGTCGCGGTCGACTTCACCCCCGCCGACCGCTACCTGGAACGCCTCAACCTGGTCTTCGACGGCGGCACCGTCCGCGACGACGCCCGCCTGAGCGTCCCGCCGCAGCACCGCAGCGGCCTGCTCGGCGCCCGCTTCGTCCCCGTGAACGACCTGCCGGGCTGCACGGCCCCCGCCCAGTTCGCCCGCATCACCGAGGCGTTGGCCGGCTGCGCGCTGCCCGTCCTCCTGCACGGCCAGCGCGCGGCCTGAACCCCCGCACCCTCGACGGATACCTCTCACTGAGAGCTAAAATGGGGGTGTGACCGCGACGGAGCCCGCACCACCGCTCGATGCCGCGCCGGCCGACGAGTTCTCCGCCCTGCTCGTCGGGATCCAGCGCCTGGTCCGCCGCCGCCTGCGCCGGGCGACGGCCGAACCCCGGCTGCGCGGCGCGCAGGTCGAACTGCTGCGCCTGGCCATGGACAGCCCCGGCCTGCGGGTCTCGGAGGCCGCCGAGGAGCTGTGCCTGGCCGGGAACTCGGTGTCCACCCTGGTCAACCAGCTCGTCGCCCAGAACCTGCTGCGCCGCGAGGTCGACCCCGCCGACCGCCGCGCCGCGCTGCTGTACGTCACGGACGCGGCCGTGGAGCGGATCGAAGCCTGGCGCCGGCGCCGCCGCGTGCTGATGGAGGAGATCGTCGACGGCCTGCCCGCCGACCAGCGCGACGCCCTCGCCCGGGCCCTGCCCGCCCTGCGCTCCGTCGCCCAGGGCCTGCGCGACCTGCCCGACCGCCCCGACCTGCCGGACCTGCCAGACCTGCCCGACCGCCCCGACCTGCCGGACCGCCCCGACCTGGTCGGCCTGCCGGGGGAGGGGCGATGAGCGAGGCGCAGGCCGAGGCCGTGGTGTGCCGGGGCCTGGAGTACACCTTCCGCCACGGGCGCGGCAAGGGCCACGAGACGCGGGCCGTGGACGGCATCGACCTGACGGTGCGCACCGGTGAGGTGTTCGGCCTGCTGGGCCCCAACGGCGCCGGCAAGACCACCACGATCCGCGCGATCACCACCCTGCTGCCGGTCGGCGCCGGCATGGTGCGGGTCTTCGGCCACGACGCGACCCGCCGCCCCATGGAGGTGCGGCGCCTGCTCGGCTACGTGCCGCAGCAGCTGTCCGCGGAGTCCGGGCTGACCGGGCGCGAGAACGTCGCCCTGTTCGCCCGCGTCTTCGACGTCTCCCGCGCCGAACGGGCCGAACGCGTCGCCCAGGCGCTGGCGGCCGTCGACCTCACCGACGCCGCCGACCGGATGGCCGCCACCTACTCCGGCGGCATGGTGCGCCGCCTCGAACTCGCCCAGGCCCTGGTCAGCGCCCCGCGCCTGCTGGTCCTGGACGAACCGACCATCGGCCTGGACCCGATCGCCCGCACCGGCGTGTGGGAACGCGTGGACGCCGTGCGCCGGGCCACCGGCATGACTGTGCTGGTCACCACCCACTACATGGACGAGGCGGACCGCCACTGCGACCGCATCGCCCTGATGGACCGCGGCCGCATCCGCGCGCTCGGCACCCCCGCCGAGCTCAAGGACCGGCTCCGCGAGGCGGACGGCGGCCTCGACGAGCCCACGCTGGACGACGTGTTCCGCCACTACGCCGGCCGCGACCTGGCCGACGCCACGGAAGGAGACTTCGGTGATGTCCGCCGTACCCGCCGTACCGCAGGCCGCGTCGGCTGAACCCCCCGCCGGCGGCCCCGGGCAGAGTTCCGGACCGGGCCCCGGGCCGGACCTGGGCCTGCTGCTGGTGCCCCCGCGCGCCCGCACCGGCTGGCGCGTGGTGCCGGCCCGGGTGGCGGCGATGTGCGCGGTCGAACTGCAGAAGCTGCGCCACGACCGCACCGAGCTGTACACCCGGGCGATCCAGCCCGCCCTGTGGCTGCTGATCTTCGGCCAGACCTTCACCCGCCTCAAGGCCATCCCCACCGGCGGCATCCCCTACCTGGACTACCTCGCGCCCGGCATCATCGCCCAGTCCGCGATGTTCATCGCGATCTTCTACGGCATCATGATCATCTGGGAGCGGGACTCCGGCGTCCTCACCAAACTGCTGGTCACCCCCACCCCCCGCGCGGCCCTGGTCACCGGCAAGGCCTTCGCCGCCGGCGTGAAGGCACTCCTGCAGGCCGTGGTCGTGGTGCTGATCGCCGCCGTCCTCGGCGTCGCGATGACCTGGAATCCGCTGCGCCTGCTGGGCGTCGCGGCGGCGGTGGTCCTCGGCTCGGCGTTCTTCTCCTGCCTGTCGATGGCGATCGCCGGGATCGTGCTCACCCGCGACCGCCTGATGGGCATCGGCCAGGCCATCACCATGCCGCTGTTCTTCGCCTCCAACGCCCTCTACCCGGTGGCCCTGATGCCGGGCTGGCTGCAGGCCGTCAGCAAGGCCAACCCGCTCAGCTACCAGGTCGACGCCCTGCGCGGCCTGCTCATCGGCACCCCCGCCCACCTGCCGCTGGACTTCGCCGTCCTCACCTTCTCGGCCCTGGTCGGCATCGCCGCCGCCTCCGGCCTGCTGGGCCGCCTGGCCCGGTAGCCGGCGCCGGCCGGCCCGCCCCGCCCGGCGCGCCGGACAGTTCGATCGCGGCTTCTCGATTGCGGCTTCCACAACTCCCTTTCCCCGGGAGGAACGTGACCGGAATCGGGCCTAGCGTGGAGAACGGAGAGAACACGCGCGGACACCGCGCGTAGCGGTCAGATCCGTAGGAGGACCGATCATGGCACCGCAGCACGACGCGGCATTCCCCAATTTCGCCGACTTCACGCACTCCCTCGCCTCGGCCCGGTACGAGGACTTCGTGCGCCGGTCGGCGGCGGGCACGACGAGCGCGGAGGACTTCTCCGCGATGACGCAATACCTCAGGAACCTCTACGCGGGCATCGAGGTCACCCGCAGCTTCGCCGACGACAACGGGCAGGTCTTCGACTGCGTCCCCATCGGCAGCCAGCCGGCCCTGCGAGGCAACTCCCCGCTTCCCCCCGAGGCCCCGGACCCTCCGGTGGCGGCCGGCCGGCGCGGCGCCGGCCAGAGCCTGCCGGTCCGGCCGCAACTGCGCTCCGACCGGCTGGACGGGTTCGGCCACCCGATGTCCTGCCCGCCGGGCACGATCGCGATGCGCCGCATCACCCTGGAGGAGATGGCGCGCAGGGGCAGCGTGCGGAACTTCCACCGGAAGTACCCGCGGGGGACGGGCCGGCGCCACCGTCCCGGCGCCGCGGACGAACCGTTCAAGCAGTACGCGACCGGTGACCAGAAGGTCGCCAACCTCGGCGGCCACAGCTACATCAACGTCTGGGACCCCCCGGTGACGGGGGACGACTTCTCGCTCTCCCAGCAGTGGTACAGCGCCGGCTCACCGATGCAGACCGTCGAGTGCGGCTACCAGGTGTACCCGGGGAAGTACGGCACCACCCAGCCGGTCCTGTTCATCTACTGGACGGCCGACGACTACGAGCACACCGGCTGCTACAACCTCGAATGCACGGCGTTCGTCCAGACGAACGGCGCCTGGCTCCTCGGCGGCGTGCTCCCGGCGAGCGTCCCGGGCGGCGCCCAGGTGGATGTCGAGGTGGTCTGGTACCTCGCGGGCGGGAACTGGTGGCTCTACCTGGGCGGCACCGCGGTGGGCTACTACCCGGGCTCGCTGTTCGGCACCGGCCGGATGGCGACCGGCGCCCAGGAGATCGAGTTCGGCGGCGAGGTCGAGACGGACGACGAGACGTCGTGGCCGCCGATGGGCAGCGGCGCGTTCGCCGCGGGCGGCTGGCAGTACGCCGCCTACCACCGCGACGTCCAGTACATCGCGACGGACAACACGGCCCAGTACGCGAAGCTGACCGCCTACCAGCCGGCCCCGGCCTGCTACACCTCGCTCGTCAACAGCGGCCCCACACCGTGGTACGAGTACCTCTTCTTCGGCGGCCCCGGCGGCAGCTCCTGCTCCTGAACCCCGCCGCACACGCGAGCGCGGGGGCGGGGGGCCGGGGGCGCCGCCCCCGCCCCCCCCCCCCCCGCGCAGCGCAAGCAGGGGCGGGTCGGGAGGAGACGCCGCCCCGGTGACCGGCAAGGCCTTCGCCGCCGGCGTCAAGGCCGTCCTGCGGGCCGCCGTCGTCGTCCTGATCGCCGCCCTCCTCGGCGTCGCCATGACCCGGAACCCGCTGCGCCTGCCCGGCGTGGTGGCGGTGCCGCTCGGGCCGGCGTTCCGCGCCCGCCCGCGGGAACGTTCGCGGACGATGAACCGGGCCGGGGTGTCGGCCCGTTGGGGCGGAAGAGGGGAGACGTTCACGCCCCCGATCACCATCAGGGCCCCGCCGCCGGAGGTTTCTTGCATGACGATCAACCGTAGGACCCTTCTCAGGAGCGCGGCGCTCGCGGCCACCACCGGCGCCCTGGGCCTCGCCGCTTCGGGCGCGCCGGCCTCCGCCGCACCGGACCGTCTCGTCCACCGCCCCACCAACAAGTGGATGTCGCTGCTGGGCGACAACGTCAAGCTGTCGCAGCTGACGATCCCCGGAACCCACGAGACCTGCGCGCTCTACGACGGCGGCGCCTTCGGCTACGCCCAGTGCCAGGAGTGGCGCATCCCCCAGCAGCTCCAGGCGGGGGTGCGCTTCCTCGACATCCGGTGCCGGGTGATGGGCGACGTCTTCACCATCCACCACGACAAGATCTACCAGAAGATCAACTTCGGTGACGTGCTCAACCAGTGCATCGACTTCCTGAAGTCCAACCCCCGCGAGACGATCATCATGCGGATCAGGAAGGAGTACACCGAGGGACAGGACTACCGGTTCAGCGAGATCTTCAACTACTACATGGACGGCATGGACGGGAAGGGCAACTACCGGCCCTGGTTCTGGCTCCCCAGGGCCGGCTCGCTCCCCGAGGGGCTGCCCACGCTGGGCCAGGTCCGCGGCAAGATCATCCCCATCATGTCGGACTTCACCTGGGGCGACGGCCGCTACGACCCCCTGCGCTGGGGCGACGGCTCCCGGATCTGGCTCCAGGACTACTTCGGCGACGGGTCCAGCCAGAAGGTCCAGCGGGTCAAGTGGGGACTGGACCAGGCGTTCTACGGCCAGGACGACGGCAAGCTCTACATCCACTTCGCCAGCGCCAGCAGCTTCCCCGAGGACCCGTACAAGATCGCCAAGGTCGTCAACCCCTCCATCCAGGACTACCTCACGCCGCGCATCTCCCAGCGCGCGCACTACGGCGTGATCGCGATGGACTTCGTGGACGAACGCAAGGACCTGCTGCAGATGATCGTCGACTGGAACTTCGGCCTCTGACGCACGGCCCCGCCCCGCCGGCCCCGGCCCCGGAAGACCCCCGGGGAAACCTCCCGGAAAAGGCCCCCGAAAACCTCCGGGAAAAGGGGGTGGGGGCGCGGGGCCCGGCGGCGGCGCGCCGGGCGCGCGGCGGGGCCGGGGGGGGGCGGCCGCGCGCGGCCGGGGGGCGGGGCCCCACCGCCCCCCCGGGTCGCGGATACGGGCCGGCACCTCGGGCGCGAACCGCGCCAGGTAGTGGTTCAGGTGCGTCTCGTCCCCGGTGAGGAACGGCAGGTCGAAGACCAGCAGCTTGCGCACCGCCAGCAGCGGCACCGGCGCCCGCAGCGGACGGAACGTCCGGTTCCACAGCCCCGGCTCCTCGCACACCGGATGGAACTGGCCGATCATCAGACCCTGCTCGACGAACTCGTCCTTGGCCTTGCGCTGCGCCTCGTCCAGCGCGGTGGAGTCCGCGCGGTCCAGGTGCGGCAGCACCAGCAGCACGGTCAGCAGCTCACGGTCCGACTCCTCGCTCAGCCCGGCGAGCAACTCGTCGTAACGGGCGCGCAGTTCACCGACCAGGGCGGGCAGGTCGCCGTTGCCGTCACCGTCCGCGACGGCCAGGTGGAACAGACCCCGGCGCAGCGAGGGCTGGGTGTAGGGACAGACCGGACCGCTGCGCCCCAGGTCGGGGTGGGCGGCGGTGAGGAAGTGGCGGGCCCAGGCGAGGACCTCGACGGCCTCCGGGTGGGCGGCGGCGTGGCCGGCGTCGATGTCCTCGGCGCTGAACAGGCGCAGGGCGCCGGCGGCGGGCGCGGGCGCGGTCACCGGGGCCCCCGCCAGACCGGGGCCAGGCGGGGTCCGCCGCCGGGCAGGGCGATGGCCTCGCCGAAACGGGTGAAGCCGTGGTTCTCGCACAGGCGGGCGCCGCCGGCGGAGCTGGTCTCGGCGTAGGCGGCCTGGCCGGCGGCGTCGACCTCGGCGAGGACGGCGCCCAGCAGCGCCTCGGCGGTGCCGGCGGCGCGGGCGTCGGGGTGCACGCCGATGAACGCCAGGTAGTGGTGGCGGCGGTGGCGCGGGTGGCGGCGCTGCTGGAGGCGGGTGATGGCGGCCAGACGGCGCGCGGACTCGCCGTACCGGTCGGCGTCGATGGCCTCGGTCAGGGCGCGGGTGGCGGCGCCGTCGGCGCGGCCCGGGTCCTCCCACACGCCCGGGGGCAGGAACAGCAGCGCGCCCAGCAGGCCGGTGTCGTCGTCGGTGGCGACCATGACGCCCTGGTGGGCCAGGCACTGTTCGAGGTGGACGAGGAAGAAGGCGGGCATGACCCGGGCGCGGTGGTCGGGGTCGGGGAAGGCCCAGAGCATCAGCGCGTCGTCGGCGAAGGCGTCGGCGAGCAGACGGGCCAGGGCGGGCGCCTCGTCGGGACGGGCCCGGCGGACGGCGGCGCCCGCGGCGGGCCGCGGGACGGTGCCCGCGTCGGCGGGCAGGGCGGTGGCGGTGGTCAACGGGCACTCTCCTCGGGCGAGGGGACGGACGAGGGGGCGTACGGCGGTGCGGTCGGTGCGTCGTACGGCGGTGCGGGCGTCGCGGCGGTCGGTGCGAGAGGTGCGTCGTACGGCGGTGCGGGCGTCGCGGCGGTCGGTGCAGTCGGTGCGGTCGGTGCGTCGTACGGCGGTGCGGGCGCCGAGGCGGTCGGTACGGTCGCGGCGGCCGGTACCAGAGGTGCGTCGCCGGGCGCTGCGGGCGGTGAGACCGCCTCCGCGGCCAGCGCCGCGACCCGCGCGTGCAGGCGCGGCAGCCACGCCTGGGCCTCCGGCTTGATCAGCACGCTGCGCAGCACCCGCGCCCCGTCGGCGTCGGCCACCACGCCCGGGTGGCGGCGCGCGAAATCGGCGGCGTCCACGCGCAGCACGCTCAGGTACACCGGGTCCTGCTCGTCGGCCATGCCCCGGCGCAGCACGCGGTCGGAGGCGGCGTCGATCGCGGACAGCGCGGGCGGGCCGTCGGGGGTGGGGAAGTAGGTGACGATGTCGAGCTGCGGCCGCTGGTGCAGCGTCAGCTCGTCACTCGCCTCGATCAGGTCGGCCCAGGCCAGCGCGGTACGCCGGCCGGTGGCCAGGCCCGCGCCCAGCCCGTCCGCGGTCAGCGGCAGCAACTGCAGGGTCAGCCACAGCGCGGCGGCCGAGGCGCCGGCACGCGAGCACTCCAGGCTGATCTCGCCCAGGTGCAGTTCGGCGTCGGTGAAGTAGGTGTACGGGGAGTCGTGGGCGAAGTGCCGGCCGATCGCGGGGTCGGCGAACAGCACCGCCCCGCACCCGTAGGGCTGCAGGCCGTGCTTGTGCGGGTCGACGGTCACCGAGTCGCACCCGGCGATCGCCCGCCACGGCGCCGGGTCGATGTCCAGCTGCGCCGCGGTGGCGTCGTCGCCGGCCAGCAGCGCGAAGAACCCGCCGTAGGCGGCGTCCACGTGCACCCGCGCCCCGTAGCGGCGCGCCAGCGCCAGCACCTCGTGCACCGGGTCGACGGCGCCGGGCCCGGTGGTGCCGCAGGTGACGACGACCGTGCCCACCCGTCCGGTGCGCAGCACCTCCTCCAGCGCCCCCGGGTCCATCCGGCCCCGGCCGTCGGCGGCCACCGCGTGGCCCTCGACGCCCAGCACGTGGCACATCCGGCTGTGGGTGTAGTGCGCCTGCGCGCTGTAGGCCACGCCCTTGCCCGGGTGGCTCTGGCGCGCCACGTACAGCGCCTCCAGGTTGGCGATGGTGCCGCTGCTGGTCAGGTGGCCCACGTGCGAGGGCAGGCCGAACATGCCGGCGAGCGCGGCCACGCACTCGCGTTCCATGTCGTTGGTCGCCGGACCGCCCTCGTAGGCGTGGTTGTTGGGGTTGAAACGCATCGCCGTCAGGTAGCCCACCAGCGCCGCCGGGTGCGGCGGCTTGACCATCTGCCCGGCGTAGCGCGGGTGGAAGAACGGGTAGTTGTGCTCCAGGCGCTTGGCGAAGCGCTCGAACGCGGCGGCGAAGTCCGCCTCGTCCACCAGGTGCGAGGGGTGCGCGGCGAAGGTCCCGAACCGCTCTCCCCACCGCTCGGCCACCTCGGCCGCCTTCGGCAGCCAGTACCCCAGGTCCACGCTTGGGCCCTTCCCTTCGAGTGCTCTGCGAGCCCACCGGGCTGCGGGCCGTCTCGGATCACGAGCGTTCCTCTAGTGCGTCCCGAGTCACCGTCCAGGCGCCGCGCAAGCCGCCCGCAACACGCCCAGCTCACCGCCGCCGCACCCGCCGCCACCCCCCGGGCACGGGCATCCGCACCGCCGCCGGGCCGCCTCCGGCACCACCGGCCGGCCCCAGCCGGACCCCAGCGGCGCGCAAGCGCACGCTGCTGCAATCACCCCCGGACAAGGCCGCCCCGCACCCGCCGGGCAGGCGGGGGAGCAGCACGGGAGGAACGCGCGATGGTGACCAGACGCAGGATGATCGGCGCCGCCCTGGCGACCGGGGGAGGGGTGCTGCTCCTGCGCACCACCGTGCGCCCGGCCGCCTCCGCCGCCTCCGTGCAGGACGCCGCCGACCGCCACACCCACCCGGCCACCGACGCCCCCGACCCGGGCCCCGACGCCGGCCCCGCCCTGGTGGAGAAGTTCACCACCACGCTGCCGGTGCCCCCGGTGCTCAGCCCCGTCTCCACCGCCGGCGGCGCCGACACCTACGCCGTCACCATGCTCCGCTCCTTCGCCCGCGTCCTGCCCGGGCACCGCACCGAGGTCCTCACCTACAACGGCGCCTTCCCCGGCCCCGTCATCCGCGCCCGCTCCGGACGGCCGGTGATCGTGCGCCAGACCAACCTGCTGGACGACGCCGTCTCGGTCCACCTGCACGGCTCCAAGGTGCCCGTCGACAGCGACGGCGGCCCGATGAACCTGCTGAACGCGGGCGCCACCCGCACCTACACCTACCCCAACGACCAGCCCCACGCGAGCCTGTGGTTCCACGACCACGCCCACCACATGGAGTCCGAGCACGTCTACCGGGGCCTGGCCGGCACCTACCTGCTCACCGACGCCACCGAAGCCGCCCTGCCCCTGCCCTCGGGCCGCTACGACCTGCCCATCGCCCTGCGCGACGCCCGCTTCGACGCCTCCGGCAGCCTCGTCTACCGCATGGACGACCCCTTCAACCGCACCACCATCCTCGCCAACGGCCGCCCCTGGCCCAAGGCCGAGGTCGCCGCCCGCCGCTACCGGCTGCGCCTGCTCAACTCCTCCAACCTGCGCTTCTTCTCCCTGCGCCTGGCCGACGGCGGCCCCATCACCCAGATCGGCTCCGACGGCGGCCTGCTGGAACGCCCCCACACCACCGACACGATCGACCTGTCGCCCGGCGAGCGCGCCGACGTCGTCATCGACTTCTCCCGCTACCCCGTCGGCACCAGCGTCGTCCTCACCAACTCCCTGCCGCCGGGCCCCGCCGAACACGTCGGCCAGGTGATGCGCTTCGACGTGGTGCGCTCGGCCGCCGACCCCAGCAGCGTCCCCGACCGGCTGCGCACCCTGCCCGCGCTGGGCGCGGCGGCGCGCGAGCGCACCGTGGTGCTGAAGGTCGAGGAGGGTACGGGCGGGGCCGCGCCGCGCGGCCTGATCGACGGCAAGGTGTACGACCCGGCGCGGGTGGACGCGCAGATCGCCTTCGGCACCTCGGAGATCTGGACGGTCGTCAACGCCAACACCGACGTCCCGCACAACTTCCACCTGCACCTGGTGCAGTTCCGGGTGCTGGAGCGCAACGGCAAGGCGCCCGGCCCCGAGGAGTCCGGCCTCAAGGACACGGTGCGCCTGCTGCCGGGGGAGAGCGTGCGCCTGCAGGCCACCTTCGACTCCTACCGCGGCCGCTACCCGTACCACTGCCACCTGCTGGACCACTCGGCGATGGGGATGATGGCGCAGATGGAGATCGCCTGACACACCCCCGGGATGCCCGCCGGCCGGGCCGGCCCCGCCGCCGCCCGCGGGTCAGGACGCGTGGATGCCCTGGCCCGGCGTCAGGATCCCGGCCGGGTCGAAGCGGCGCTTGGCCCGCGCCACCCGCTCCCACAGCCCCCCGTAGTGCCGGCGCCAGTCCGCCCCCGTCATCCCCGGCACCGCCCCGATCAGGTACCGCTTGCCGCCCAGCTCGACCGCCCGGTCGTACAGCCGCCGGTTGCGCTCCAGCATCGCCGCCGCGTCCGCCCCCGGCCCCGGGAACGCCAGCAGGTCGAAGTGCCAGCCCACCTCGCCCTGCGGCAGCACCGCCAGCGGCGCCTTCACCCGCTCGCGCAGGTACGGGTAGAACAGCAGCAGCCCCGCCCCCAGGTCCGCCGGCGTGAGCACCTCGGCCGCCTCCGCCATGAACACCCGCGCCGTCGACGCGGGCAGGAACACGCTCAGCCACGGCTTCGGCAGCCCCCAGAACCCGGCCGCCCGCAGGTACCCGGCGAACGCGTCCACCCGGAACGCGTACTCGCGCCAGCTCTGCTCCACCACCGACACCCCGTCCGCCGCCGGCCGCAGCCCGGCGAGGAGAGCCTCGCGGTCCACCGCCTGCCCCGCGTCCGCGAACGCCACCAGCTCCGCCTTGTACCGCCACCGCGACCCGTCCGCGCTGCGCTCCACGTCACCGACCTGCAGGTCGAAGCGGCCCTCGGCCATCACCTTCTCCTGGTCGGCGAGGTAGGCGTCCAGGTCGTCGTAGTACAGCGAGAACACGTGGGCGCGCTCGCGCACCGGCACCAGCGCCAGGGTGGCCCGCACGATGATCCCCACCTGCCCGCCGCCGCCCAGCACCGCCTCGAACAGCTCCCGGTTGCGGGCGGGGGAGGCCGTCACCAGCTCACCGGTGCCGGTCACCACCTCCAGCTCCAGCACCCGGTCCGCCTGCAGGCCGAAGCGCTGCACCGCGCCGCCGATCCCGCCCACGCTCAGCGTCCCGCCCACCGACAGGTGCAGGTAGTCCGTCAGGCACGGCGGCACCCAGCCCGCCGCCAGCCCCGCCTCCACCACCTGCGCCCACGTCGCCCCCGCCTCCACCACGGCACGCCCCGGCCGCACCGAGACGACCTGCGACAGGCCGCGGGCGTCGATCGCGATCCCGCCGCGCGGGTTGGCCTGGCCGTAGCTGGAGTGCGACTCCAGCCCGGCCTCGCCGACCTGCGACAGGTCCCCGCTCTGCCCGTTGACCGCCACCGCGATGCGGTGCCTGCTCGCGAACGCCACCACCTTCTGCACGTCCCGCACCGAGGCGGGCCGCAGCACCGCCCGCGGCGCCGCGCTGACCAGGTGCCCGAAGTCGGCGGCGAACCGCTCCACCCCGGCTCCCTGCAGCGTCACCGTCCCGTCCAGGGACGGCAGTTGCGCGACGTCGGCGCCCGGCTCGGCGGCCCACGCCCGGGCGGAGGTGTCCCAGCCGACGACGGCGGCACCGGCGCCGGCCGCGGCACCGGCGAGGAGGGCGCGGCGTGACAGTCCTGACCTGCTCATATCAGAATTTCTCCGATCAGTCGTCAAATAGGGATTGTTGTACCGCAACCATCCCGCGACCGCCTACCACCGCGCACGACCGGCCCGCCCGTACGACCGCCCCGCCCCGCCCCGTACGGCCGGTGCCGGCCCGCCCGCGGGTCCGTCAGGGGCGCCCCACCTGCTGCTCCGCCAGCCGCAGATCCGCCACCGAGTACTCCCACATCCGCACCTGACGCACCGGCGCGTGCGCCGGGATCCGCGCCGACACCGCCCGCGCCTGCGCCAGCAACGCCTCCCGCGCCTCGGGCAGGTGCGCCACCCGCGGGCCCTCCGCCGCCTCCCGCAGCACCAGCGCCAGCTTGAACGCGTACACCTGCGGGCTCACCGCGAACAGCGTCCGGTACACCCACAGGCCCTCCTCGCCGTGCAGCACCCGCTCGTTGTGGCTCAGCAGCCGAACCCGCGCCCGCAGCACCAGGTCCCCGTGCACGCCCGTCGTCCCGCTCATCGTGTGTTCCCCCATCGTCGGTTCCGTCCACGTCACCCGCCCCCGGGCACGACGGCTCCACGCGCCGGCCGCCCGCAACGGGGGCACCGGCACGTCAGGCCGTGGAAGGGGGTGGGATGTCGCACGAGTCTGCGGCCCGCGCCCACCCCGCGGCAAGACGGAAAAAGGGTGTGCTGTGTCCTACCGGAATCCTTGCCCGAGCTGGCAGGATTGGGGTCGGCACCCTTCCGGGGGTCGGGGCGGAGGAACTCTCGCGGCCCCCGGCGCACGCTGCGGCACCGTGGTGGCGGACGACGCCGGACAGCACCGCGCAGTGATGGGGGAATGCGCTATGACCGCCACAGCAGCCCGTGGCCGCGGCTGTCGCCGCCCCCCGTGCGCCCGTCCCGCGGCCGCCTTCCGGCCCCGCACGCGCAGCGCAGTGCCTCTTCCTCCTGTGGGCAACCCGGGTGCCGCGCACGGGAGTTGACATTCCATACCGCACCGGAACCGCGAGGACGCGGCTTCCCGGGTGCAGATCATTCGGCAACTACCGTTCGCGGCATGCTCCTTCATCGTCTCTGGCCTTCGGAGAAGGGACAACGTGTGCGCATACGTGGTGGGTTGCGGGTTCTCGGTGCGTTACCGCCCGACCCGGGCTCTCCCGACCCCCCGCCCCACGGGGACGGCCCGGTGAGGTACTGCGCGCTCGGCCGGGTCGGGGTCGAGACCGCCGCTGGCTTCGTCGACATCACGGGCGAATACCGGCGGCTGCTGTTCCAGATCCTGCTGGTGAGCGAGGGGCGGCCGGTCCTGCACGACGTCCTCATCGAGGAGCTCTGGGGCGGGAAGGCTCCCGGCAACGCCGAAAACGCCCTCCAGGCCCATATCAGCCGGATCCGCCGACACCTCGCCACGATCGAGCCGGGCCGGGGAGCGGGCCGCGTGCAGGGACATCCGCAGGGCTACCGATTCGACCTCGACGGGATCGAACTGGACACCGCCGTCTTCGCCAACGGGATCGACCGGGCGGCGCGGCTGCGTTTCGACGATCCGGACGCCGCGCTCCGGCAGGTCCGGGCGAGTCTGGCACTGTGGCAGGGACCCCTCGCCGACAGCACCGGCCGCGACCTGCTGCGGGCCGCCGGAGACCGCTACGAGGCCTACCGGCTGCGCGGACTGGCGACCCTGTTCGACATCGAACTCGAACGGGGCCGCCATGCCGCGGTGCTGGCGGACATCCAGGCGGTCCACAGCCAGTACACCCTGCGCGAGGACTTCTGCGAGCACTACATGCTCGCGCTCTACCGCAGCGGGTCCCAGGTGGAGGCGCTCGACGCGTTCCGCAGCCTCCGGTCCCGGCTCGCGGACGAGCTCGGGCTCGACCCGTCCCCGCGGCTGTGCGCCCTCGAACAGGCCATCCTGGACCACGCTCCCGCCCTACAGTGGCCGCGATGGTCCGCACCGCCCCTGCCGCAGCGAAGCCCCGGCCTGCCGACCGGTTCGGGCGACGACAGACGGGCCGGGACGTCGATGCCGCTGCGTCAGGATCCGTGCAAGGCCCGCACCGCGCCCCGGAGTCAGCCCCCGGGGACCAGCCGCCAGTAGGCGAAGCCGTCGGACTCGGTCGGCTCCAGCTCCGCGGGCCCGGGCACATGGGCCAGACAGGTACGCAGGTAGGCGAGGTCCTCCCCGTGCCGGGGGTCCGCGACGCGCAGCGGCCGCACGGCCCCGTCCGGCTCTATGCGGCACGGGTACAGCCCGCAGCCGAGCACCCCCGTCCCGTCGACGTCGACGCGTGCCACCACCGTCCGCCTGGCGTCGGGGTGGAAGGGCAGCAACGGGTAGCCCGCACGGGGGTAGATCCCGTACTCGCCGTAGGTCCGCAGGCACGCGTCCTCGTCGTCGTACGGGGCGTCGGGGGTCTCCCGGAGCAGGTCCGCGGCGAGGGCGGGCAGATCGCAGGCGATGTTCCCGAGCCCGTAGAAGACGGGAGCGCCGTCGAGGAACGCGGCGCCGCGCAGCAGGTGCTGATGGTGTCCCAGGACGACGTCGGCTCCGGCGTCCACGAGCAGCCGGGCGACCTGGGGCTCGCAGTCGGTGAGCGCGAAGGGGCGGAACGGATCGCCCCAGTGCACGCCCACCACGGTCACGTCCGCCCTGGCGGCGGCGCTGCGCACCGCTTCCTCGACCGTGCCGCAGTCGTCCTCGTCGACGGCGGTGACGATCTGCGGGGCGGCGCCGGGGTTCCAGCACGAGGGGTCCGGGTTGACGTAGAAGGTGTGGGCTCGCAGGGCGGCGATGCCCGGTACTCCCGCGCGCGCCTCGTACCCGGCCGGGAAGACCGTGGAGAGCGCGACGAAGGCGACGGTGAGCGAATTCCGGGTGAGCAGGCGGGCCTCGAACGCCTCCCCGAGGTTCTCTCCCGCTCCCACCGCCTCGATCCCGTGCCGGCGCAGTGCGGCGACGGTCTGCCGCAGGCCTTCGTGCCCGCCGTCGACGCTGTGGTTGTTCGCCAGGGACATCACGTCGAACCCGAGCGCGCGCAGGGCTTCGGCGTTTCCCGGCGCGGACACCTGAGGCCCCTTGGCCTGCGGGGCCCGGTCCGCCGACCGCGAGTGGGCGCCTTCGCAGTTCCCGAAGACGATGTCCCCGGTGGCCAGCAGCCCGGCCAGCAGGGCGAATCCCGCCGCGGGCTCGGGCCGGTCCACGAAGACGTCACCGACGGACAGGATGCGGATCACGCGTCGTCCTTCCCGAGTTCGGTCAGGACGAAGGCCAGGACGGCCGCTTCGTCCCGCCAGTCCTCGGCCACCTCGGAATGCCCCAGGTGGCCGACACCGTTGACACGCACCAGCACCGGACGCCCGGCCGTGCTCGCCGTCCGCACGGCCGAGGCCAGACGCAGCGGTTCGGCGACCGCGACCCGGGTGTCCGAGAGGCCGCCGGTCAGCAGCATGGCCGGGTACGCGGCCGGCCGGACGTTGTCCACCGGTGCGAGCGCGGCCAGGACGGCCCTGGCCCGCGGGTCGGCGAGAGGGTTGCCCCACTCGTCCCATTCCAGCTCCGTCAGCGGATCGTCGGCGCGCAGCAGGGTCTGCAGGCAGTCGACGAAGGGGACCTCCAGGACGGCGGCGGCGAACAGGCCGGGCTCCTGGTTGACCGCGGCGCCGACCAGCGCGGCGCCGGCGCTGCGGGCGCGTGCCGCAAGCGACCCCGGTGCCGTCAGGCCCTGCGCGATCAGGTGCCGAGCGCACCCGAGGTAGTCCTGCACGGCGCTCAGCTTGCCCGCGCCGCGCCCGGCTTCGTGCCACGCGGGGCCCAGCTCGCCGCCGCCGCGCACATGGGCGATGGCGAAACTGACACCCCGCCGGAACAGCGAGGGCCGGAACAGCGAGTAGTCGGGGTCGACCGGGATGCCGTACGACCCGTAGGCGTACAGCACGGTGGGCAGCGGGCCCACGGCTGCGGCAGGTCGCAGGACGGTGAGCGGTACGAGCACGCCGTCCGCCGAGGCCACGGCCGTTTCGAGCACGGTGATGCCCGGTCCGCCGGTCACGGCGGCGGCGGCCGCCGGGCCGGCGCCCGGAAAGGGGCGGGCGACCGTCGCGCCCGTGGCCAGCCGGTACCACCGTGCCTCCTGGTCCCAGCAGGAACGCACCAGCTCCAGCGGGGCCCCGGCCGGGCGCAGCCCGGCCACGAACCGGATGCCGGATGCCGGGGAACCGCCGTCCCGGGGCCCGCGGTCCGCCGTGAAGCCGACGCACTCCTGCGCTCCCCGAACCCCGGGCAGCGGGCAGCGCAGCAGCCGCCGGCCCGCGCGCCGCTCCAGCACGAGGACACGGTCCCCATCGAGGGCGACGTCCTCGAACGTCGCACCGTCGGACGCCCGGCACACCACCGCCCACGATTCGTCCGGCACCGGCAGGTCATCGAGCGATGCGGCGAGCAGGACGGCATCCCCGTCCGCGGCGCCGGACACCGCCATCACGCAGCGGCCCTGGCGGACGTCGGCGTACACCCGCTCTCCCGGGCGGGGCTCGCGCAGCGGGGACAGTCCTCCCGTCGCGCGGTCCAGCACCCACATGCTGCGGCGGGAATGCTGCTCGATCGCGGCCAGCACCTCGGTGCCGTCCGAACTCGTGGCCAGCTCGACGTAGTCACCGCCGGGTGCCAGCGCGGCGAGGCGGACCGTGTCGCCGCTGCGCGGATCGGTGGCGCGCAGTTCGACCGGGCGCAGCTGCCCGTCGACCCGGAGGTGGACGACGCGGTCCGGCCCGCTGTCCCAGGCGAGGGACGGCGCCGCCGACTCGGCCACGGTCACCGACTCTCCTGCCGGCAGGGTCCGCAGGCGCACCTCGAAGGTGTCGGCGCCGCTGGTGTCGACGGTGTACGCGAGATACCGGCCCCGGGGGTCGAGGACCACGTCGCCGAGGATGAACTCCGCCGTGCCGCCCGCGGCCGCGGGCCCGGCCTCCCGGGCGAAGTCGACGATGCAGCGGCCCGGGGCCGGGGCGCCCTCGACGTACTCCAGGAGCCGGGGCTGCGACTGCCCGGGCGTGAGGACGAGCGCGAACGTGCCGGTCGTGCACCGGTGGATCGCCAGCGGGAGCGCAGTCGCGTTCGGGGTCTGCCGGGCGAACTCCTCGCACAGCAGCGCGCACAGCCGGCCCAGCGGCTCGGCGTACGCCTCCCAGCGTGCCGCCTCCTCGGCCAGGGCCTCGTTCTCATCCATCCTGGGCACCTGCGCAGACCAGGGGTTCGCTGCCGGCGTCGGCCCCGGCCGGTGTCCTGCGGCTGCTGAGCACCAGCCCGGTCAGGTCCACCACGGCCGCGGCGCAGCCGCCGACGATGAGCAGGGTCGCCGCGGAGAGCCGGGCGGAGAGCGCACCGACACCCGCGGTCGACGCCGGTTCGAGCCCGAAGGAGGTCGCGCGGGCGATGCTGTTGACCCGTCCCAGGTACTCCTCGGGCGGGAGGGCCTGGAGCAGCGTGCGGTAGTACGTGGCGGCGGGTCCTGCGGCCAGTCCGCCGGCGGCGTACGCCACTGCGGCGAGCGGCAGGTTCGGAGCGATCCCCACCACGGCCAGCAGGCCGTCGCTCACCATGAACAGGCCGAAGATGACCCGCTGGGACTGCTGCCACCGCGTGGGCAGCCGGTGGCAGAGCAGAGTGCCGAGCACCAGGCCGGCGCCGAACGCACCGGAGAGGATGCCCAGGCCCTGCGGGCCCGCCTTCACGACCTCCTTGGCGAAGAGCGGGATGCCCACCCCGATCAGCCCCAGGACGAACAGGTTGGCCATCGCGAACGTCGGGAGCAGGACCCGCAGCCGACGGTGGCGCAGCACGAAGGCGAGACCGCCGGACAGGTCCGCGAGGACCGGTTTGCGGGCCTCCTGGCCCCGGCCCAGCGGCGGCAGCAACGTCAGCAGGACACTGCTCAGGGCGTACATGCCCGCCGCGGTCACCAGCGTGCCGCCGCTGCCCAGCAGGGCGACCAGGGCGCCGCCCAGCGCGGGTCCGCCCGTCATCGCGCCCCACTCGCGCAGGCTGACCCAGCGGTTCGCCTGTACCAGGCGCTCCCTGTCGACGAGCAGCGGCAGCATCGAGGACCCGATGGGAAGCCGGACCGCGTCCAGGACCCCCAGGCAGACGGCCAGGGCGAGCCAGGCCCACAGCTCGCTGCGGTGGGTGATGGCGGCGGCGGCCAGGTTCAGCAGGCACAGCAGTGCCCCGACCGAGATCCCGACCGTGCGGCGGTCCTTGCGATCGGCCAGGACACCGCCGAAGAGCAGGAGCAGTCCGCGCGGGATCGCCCAGGCGGCCAGGACCAGACCCAGGCGGCCGCCGCCGAAGGTGTGCAGGGCGGCCCAGGCGATCGACACGATCAGGAACTGTTCGGCGAGGTCGGTGCAGGTCTGCGACCAGAACATCGCCTGGTAGGGCCGGTTGCGCAGGAGGGGGTCCGCCGACCGCGGGCCGGGGGCCGGCTCAGCCACGGTGCTCGTCCAGGGGCTCCGGCGGGGCGGGGGTCGCCGGGACCGCGGTCGTGCACACCGGGCAGTCCGGGCGGCGCACGGTGGTGTGCCACTGCTGCTGGAACGTCACGAAGTCGATTTCGAGGAGCTTCCCCGAGGCGAGCACCGGCCCGAGCCCGAGGCGCTCGCGCAGCAGCTCGTAGGAGAGGAAGTAGCCGAGGAACATGCAGGCCGGCCCGAGTGCGCCGTTGCTGGAGTCGAGGTCGTGGATCCGCACGTACTCCAGGATCTCGGCGAACTCGGCGTGCTCGGCGGTTTCCCCGTCGACGATGCACCGGTAGCAGGGGCCCTGGCCCGGCACCACGCTGTAGGCCGTGCCGAGGTGGGCGCTGATGCTGCCGGCGGTGTAAGGGATCCGACGCTTCACGCAGGCTTCGTTGACCCAGAAGTCGATCCATCCGTTCGGCTTGTCGGCCAGGCAGAAGACGAAGTCCGGGGCCGCGGCGTCGATGACGGCCTCCACATCGGACAGCGAGGTGAGTCGCCGTTCGACCGCGTCGAACTCGATGTCGGGGTTGAACCGCGCCATCCGCTCCGCGGCCACGTCCACCTTCGGCCTGCCCACCGCCGGGGTGGAGTACAGGACCTGCCGGTTGAGGTTGCTCAGCTCGACCCGGTCGAAGTCCAGGCCGGTGATGCTGCCGATGCCGAGCTCGGCCAGCGCCATGCAGACATTGGTGCCGATACCGCCCATGCCCAGCACCAGCACCCGGGTGTTCTTCAGCACGACCTGCGGGGCGTGGAAGTCCTCGCTCGCGGACGCGCGGGTACGGAAGAAGTTCAGGTTCGGTGCGTAGCGGCGCAGGTCGTCGGCCGTGAGCTCCTGCGGCGGGGTGGTACCCCCGTCCTCCAGGAAGCCCGCCTCATGGAGGGTCCCGACTCCCTCGATCACCTCGTCCGCGCTGAGCCTGCCGTCGAGTTCGCGTTGCAGCCGGGCGATGCTCCTGCTGCCGTCGAGCAACCTGACCAGCGTGGCCCAGCGGCCGTCCGGGTCCTCGATCTCGCTGGCGTACGCAGGACCGGAACCCATCCGGATCCGGCCCTCCAGGTACATCACGTCATAGATCGGCCGGACTTTCGGCAGCGCGGGCAGCGCGGAGTCGCTCATGGTGAAGTCCTCGGTATCGTCGTCGAGTACGACTGCCGGCGCCGGACGGCATCCGTCGCCGGTGCGAAGGGGCCCATCCGATTCGCGCGGATGGGCC
The DNA here is from genome assembly GCF_042735475.1 of Kitasatospora sp. NPDC059577. Lineage (NCBI taxonomy): Bacteria > Bacillati > Actinomycetota > Actinomycetes > Kitasatosporales > Streptomycetaceae > Kitasatospora > Kitasatospora sp. NPDC059577. Next base: position 25,306 of record NZ_JBHWBZ010000081.1, read on the forward strand.
CCCGGCAGGGTGTTCTTCAGAGCCCCTGCCGGATTCAGCGCGGCGAGGAGCCGGCCTTGGCGACGGCAACCTTGCGGATCTTCATACGGATCACCTCGTCTCTGCCTACGGGCGTGGGATTCGGTCCCGGCAGAGCCCTGAGGTCCTGCCACCCCGAAGCCTGCCAAAGCGTCCTGACTCATCCCTGACACGCCGCTGACACCCCTCGGCGGGGTCACCCGGAAACGGGGCCCCGCTTCGGCTGCGGCGGTTCGCATCCGCGCCCGCCCACCCCCGCCGCAGGCCCCTGCCCGAACGGGCCTAGCCTGGACGCATGTTCGTACTTGAGCTGAGCTACACCGCCCCGCTGGAGCAGATCGACGCCGCGCTCGCGCAGCACGTCGCATGGCTGCAGACGCACTACGCGGCGGGCACCTTCCTCGCCTCCGGGCGCAAGGTGCCGCGCGAGGGCGGGGTGATCCTGGCGGCCGGGCAGGACCGGGCCGCGATCGAGGCACTGGTGGCCACCGACCCGTTCGTGGTCGCCGGACTGTGCGCGTACCGGGTCACCGAGTTCCTGGCGACCACCACCGCGCCCGTCCTGGACGCCTACCGCCAGCGGCTGCCGGGCTGAACGGGGAAGGTCCTGGGAGGGACCGGGGGAAACCTCGACGCCGCCCCGGGCGGGCACCGGTGGGAGTGAACGGTGCCGGCCGCGCGCCCGGGTCCGCTCCGTCGCCAGGGCCACGACGGACTCCGTCGCGCCGATCGCCCCGGTGAACACTTCGTGCAGGCACCTCGTCATGAAGCCCGCACGGGGTGCGGCGGAGCGGGCAGTGTCCATCAGTTCCGATCTTCTGATTGACCGCCGTGACGAGCCCGCCGAGGGTGGACCCGTGAAGGCTGACACGGGACGCCGCTACCGGCTGTATCCCACCGCGGACCAGGAGGAGACCCTGGCGCGGTGGGGGCACACCTGCCGCGCCCTGTGGAACGTCGCCTTGGAACAGCGCCGCTACCTCTACCGCCAGCGCGGGATCACCCTCATGGGATCCGCACAGTGCCGACAACTCACCGTCGCTCGCACCGAAATGGACTGGATGGCCGACCTGCCGGCCGGATGCGGCCAGCGTGTGCTGGCGAACCTGGACGCTGCCTACCTGAACTTCTGGAACCCCGGCCACCCGGCCGGATTCCCCGTGCGCAAGAGGCGCGGACACCGGATGGGTATCCCGTTCAAAGGGCAGGACATCGCTGTTCGCAAGCTGAACCGGCGTTGGGCCGAGGTCAAGCTTCCGAAACTCGGATGGGTCCGCTTCCGGCTCTCCCGCGCTCTCGGGGGCACGATCCGCAACGCCACCGTGTCCCGGGACGGGACCGGCCTGCACATCTCCTTCGGCGTGGCAACCGGCCGTGAACCGGACGCGCCGAACGGCAAGCCAGGCTGCGGCGTGGACTTCGGGGTGGCGGCCTCGGCGTTCGTCTCCAGCGAGACCGCACCCCGCCTCATGCCTCCCACCCTCACCCGGGCCGAGCGGGCCCGCCTCAAGCACCTGGAACGGAAGAAGGCCCGACAGCTCACCCACGCCAGGAAGCACAACGGAGGCCGGTACTCCAACCGGTTGCGTCGCACCATGGCTGGGATCGCCAAGCTCAAGGCCCGGCAGGCCAACCGTCGCGCGGACTTCACGCACAAACTCACCACCGACCTCGCCCAAAACCACGGCTTCGTCGGCATCGAGGACCTGCGTGTGAAGAACCTGACCGCAAGCGCCAAGGGCACCACGGCGGCCCCCGGGAGGAACGTCTCGGTGAAGGCCGGGCTCAACCGGTCGATCCTGGACAACGCGCCCGGAGAGCGCAGGCGTCAACTGGACTACAAGTGCCGCCTGTACGGTTCCCGGCTCATCCCGGTACCGGCGTTCCACACCTCCCAGACATGCGGCAACCCCGCATGCGGCACGGTCGACCCCGCGAGCCGCCCCGGCTGCGGACGCGTTTTCCGATGCGTCCACTGCGGCTGGGAGGACGACGCCGACCACAACGCCTCGGTCGAGATCGAGGCCCGAGCCCGCCGGACGGGCGGCTCGGTCACCAACAGCACGCGCAGCGCCACCACGGCGCGAGTCCCGGCCCGGACCCGGCGGCGAACGCGTGAAGCCCGACTGGCCACCCACGGGTGGCCGGAGGGAATCGCCCCGCCCGGGTGCGAGAATCGTCACGATCGGTGAGCACGGGGGCAGGACGCGTACCGGGAACACAAGTCGGAAGTGGCGGGAGAAGACGGATGGCACACGCACGGGCAGGGCAGCCGGCGCAGGCCGGTGACCTGGTGGACGTGGCGCGGCTGGTGACGGCCTACTACGCGCTGCACCCGGACCCGCAGGAGCCCGGGCAGCGGGTGGCGTTCGGGACCTCGGGGCACCGGGGCTCGTCGCTGGACGCGGCGTTCAACGAGGACCACATCGCCGCGACCACGCAGGCGATCTGCGAGTACCGCGCCGAACAGGGCGTCGGCGGGCCGCTGTTCCTGGGCGCGGACACCCACGCCCTGTCCGAACCGGCGAAGGTCACCGCCCTGGAGGTGCTGGCCGCCAACGGCGTGCACGTGCTGATCGACGCCGCCGACGGCTACACCCCCACCCCGGCGGTCTCGCACGCGATCCTCGCCCACAACCGGCGCAGCCCCCGCGCGCTGGCCGACGGCATCGTCGTCACCCCCTCGCACAACCCGCCGCGCGACGGCGGCTTCAAGTACAACCCGCCCAGCGGCGGCCCGGCCGGCTCACAGGCCACCGGGTGGATCCAGGACCGCGCCAACGAGCTGATCCGCGAGGGCCTGCGCGGCATCAGGAGGGTCCCGTACGCGCGGGCGCTGGCCGCGGCCACCACCGCCCGCCACGACTACCTCACCGCCTACGTCGAGGACCTGCCCTCCGTCCTGGACCTGGACGCGGTGCGCGCGGCGGGCCTGCGCATCGGCGCGGACCCGCTGGGCGGCGCGTCGGTGGACTACTGGGCGCGCATCGCCGACACCCACCGCCTGGACCTGACGGTCGTCAACCCGCTGACCGACCCGACCTGGCGGTTCATGACCCTGGACTGGGACGGCAGGATCCGCATGGACTGCTCCTCGCCGTCCGCGATGGCCTCCCTCATCACCCGCCGCGCCGACTACGCCATCGCCACCGGCAACGACGCCGACGCCGACCGGCACGGCATCGTCACCCCCGACGGCGGGCTGATGAACCCCAACCACTACCTCGCGGTGGCCGTCGACTACCTCTACCGCCACCGCGCCGACTGGCCCGCCCCCGCCCGCGGCCGCAACACCCAGCGCACCACCTCGATGCTCCAGCCCCGCCCCCCCCACCGGCGCCGCCCCCGGGGCGAGGGGC
>NZ_JBHWBZ010000081.1:28692-32558 GCF_042735475.1 Kitasatospora sp. NPDC059577
GGCGCGGGTTTTAGTATCCCACCCCATGCCGGCGCGGGGGCCGTGACATACCACCCCCGCCACGCGCCCGCCTGGCCCGCCGACGCCGGCGTCGCCAAGACCCTGGTCTCCTCCTCGATGCTCGACCGCGTCGCCGCCGACCTGGGCCGCACCCTGGTCGAGGTCCCGGTCGGCTTCAAGTGGTTCGTCGACGGCCTGCTGGAGGGCTCGATCGGCTTCGGCGGCGAGGAGAGCGCCGGCGCCTCCTTCCTGCGCCGCGACGGCGGGGTGTGGACCACCGACAAGGACGGCATCCTGCTGGCCCTGCTCGCCTCCGAGATCACCGCCGTCACCGGCGCCACCCCCAGCGCCCGCTACCGCGAGCTGACCGAGCGCCACGGCGCCCCCGCCTACGCCCGCGTCGACGCCCCCGCCGACCGCGAGCAGAAGGCCCGCCTGGCCCGCCTGTCCCCCGAGCGGGTCGGCGCCGGCGAACTCGCCGGCGAGAAGATCACCGCCGTCCTCTCCCACGCCCCCGGCAACGGCGCCCCGATCGGCGGCATCAAGGTCTGCACCGACAACGCCTGGTTCGCCGCCCGCCCCTCCGGCACCGAGGACGTCTACAAGATCTACGCCGAGTCCTTCCACGGCCCCGACCACCTCACCCGCGTCCAGGACGAGGCCCGCGCCCTGGTCAACGAGGTCCTCGGCGGCTGAACCCGCCCGCCGGTACGGCCGCCCCCGCGGCCGTACCGGCACCCGCCCGCCCGGCCGGCTCGACGCCCGCCCGGCCGCCGGTCGCGTAGGGTCCCCACGGCCGCCGGCACACCGGCGCCGCAGCACCAACGGGAGGGAGCGGACCGTGCCGATCAGAGGCGTGCTCTTCGACGTCGACGACACCCTGTTCGACTACTCGGGCTCGGAAGAAGCCGGCATCCTCGCCCACCTGCGGGACCTGTGCCTGCTGGACCGCTTCCCCGCACCCGCCGCGGCGGTGGCACTGTGGCGGGCCGTCATGGAGGAGCAGTACGCGCGCTTCCTGGCCGGTGAGCTGACCTTCACCGGCCAGCAGCACGAACGCACCCGCCGGTTCCTCACCCGCCTCGGCGACGACGGCGCCCGGCACCTGCCGGACGAGCGGGCCGCCGCCTGGTTCGCCGGGTACACGGCCCACCGCGACGCGGCCCGGGCCGCCTTCCCCGACGCCGCGCCCGTCCTGGCCGCCCTCGCGCCCACCCACCGGCTCGGGATCGTCTCCAACTCCTCCACCGCCCACCAGCGCCGCAAACTCGAAGCCGTCGGCCTGCTGGGCCACTTCACCGACGCGGTGCTGGTCTGCTCCGACGAACACGGCGAGGCCAAACCCGCCCCGGGCATCTTCCTGGCCGGCTGCGCACGCCTGGCCCTGGCCCCGCACGAAGTCGCCTACGTCGGGGACAAGTACGACGTCGACGCGCTCGGCGCCCGCGACGCGGGCCTGCGCGCCTTCTGGCTCGACCGCTCCGGCACCGGCGCCCCGGCCGGCGAGGGCATCGGCGTCCTGCACTCCCTCACCGCCCTGCCCGCCGCCCTGCAAGCCGCCACGGACGGGGCCTGAGACCGGACGCCGAGCCGGACGCCGAGCCGGGCGTCAGACGGTAGGCGTGGAGGTGGGCGTGGGGGTGGCGCCGAGCATCTCGCGGCAGCCGTCCGTCAGACCGCTCACGGTGACCGGGACCGTCGCGTGCCGCTCCCAGTCCTCCCGCGACAGGCGCAGCCGCACGGACTCCACGACCCGGCCGTCCAGGACGTCCCGGTCGATGCCGTCCTCGCGGTAACCGAGCCTGCGGGACACCGCGAGGGAGGGCGCGTTGTCGCTGAAGGACACCGACCTGGCCCACTGCCCGCCCAGTTCGGCGAACAGCAGGTGCAGCATCGCCGCGCGCATCTCGGTGCCGAAGCCCGCCCCCTGGTGCTCCAGGCCGACCCAGGAGCCCGAGACGACCTCGCGGCGCACGCCGAACTCCTCGGCCCGCACGTCCTGGACGCCCACCGGGCGTCCCTCGTGGAAGGCGACCAGCTCCAGCGCCCAGTCCTGCGGCGTCCAGCGGCCCAGCCGCCGCCAGTGCATCCGCACCACGTGCCGGGCACGTTCGGCGGGCGGCAACTCGCCCCAGGGGGACAGGAAGGGACGGGTATGCGGCGGGTGGATGCCGCGGGCGGCGAGGTCGGCCACCTCGGCCAGTTCGTCCCCGGTGGGCAGCCGCAGCTCCAGGCGGGGAGAGGTCACGCGCAGCCCGAACAGGGGCCAGTGGTCGATGAGCATCGGGCCAGTGTGCCGGTGCGCCACCCCCGGCGCACCGGGGTTTCCCGCCGGCGCCCCGGCAGCCCGGCCCGGGCGCCGTTGCCCGCCGGCTCCCGCCCGCCGCCGTTGCGCCGCCACCAGGGCGCCGCGCCGCCCGGCTACCGGGTGGCGATCGCCCCGGCGTAGACGTTGTCCGGGGTGACGATCTGCGTGATCGCCCGGGCCAGCAGCGTCGACGGCTCCTGGCCCTGGACCGTGGAGTCGGTGTTGATCTCGACGACCAGCGTGGCCCGCTGCGCCGGCAGGTGGACCGTCACCGTCTCGTAGCCCGGGATCGAGCCGTTGTGCCCGATCCACCCGCCCGTCTCCAGGATGCCCAGCCCGTACGTCGTGTCCGGGAACCCGGTCGGCAGGGTGGTCAGCCGCTGCGCCTGGGTGTGGGGGCTGAGCAGCCGCCCGGTGGCGACGCTCTCCGCCCAGCGGCGCAGGTCCTGCAGGTCGGAGATCATCGCCCCGGCCGCCCAGGCCCAGCTGGGGTTCCAGTCGGTGGCGTCCGCGGTGGCGCCGCTGAGCGTCTGGTCGGTGTAGCCGCGCGGGTGCGGCGCGGGGAACTCGGGGCCGTGGGGGAGCAGGGTGTGGTGCAGGCGGGAGGGGCGCAGCACCCGCTCGTCCAGCACCTCGGCGAGCGGGCGGCCGGTGACCTTCTCGACCACCAGGCCCAGCAGCACGAGGTTGGTGTTGGAGTACTGGAACGTCGTGCCCGGCTCGGACGTGTTGTCGTGCCGGAAGGCGTAGGCGAGGTCCTGCCGGGGGGTGAAGGAGCGCTGGGGGTCGCTGAGCAGGTCGTGGACGAAGCCGGGGTCGGCGGTGTACGGGAACAGGCCGCTGCGCATCTCGGCGAGCTGGCGCAGGGTGATGCAGTCGCCGTTCGGCACGCCGTCGACGTAGGCGGAGATCGGGTCGTCCAGGCCGATGCGGTGCTCGTCGACGAGCTGGAGCAGGGCGGTGACGGTGAAGGTCTTGGTCTCGCTGCCGATGCGCACGTAGTCGTCGGTGCGCATCGGGGCGCCGGTGGTGGTGTCGGCGACGCCGGTGGCGCGGACGTAGCAGCCCCGGCCGGGCATCCAGAGGCCGACGATGACGCCGGGGATGGCGGCCTGGCGGCGGACGTCCGCGATGGCGGTGTCCAGGCGGGCGGTCAGCTGGGGGTCGAGGCCGTCGGGCGGGCAGTCGTCCCCGTTGTCGTGGGTGTCGAAGCGGTGGTTGCCGGTGGGGTGGCCGGCGGCGCCGGCGGGGGCCGCGGTGACCGGGGCCAGGACGGCGGCCGCGGCCAGGGTGGCGGCGAGGAGTCTGCGGTGGTGGGTGCGTCGCACGGGCGGGGGCCTCTCGGGTGGTGGGAGGTCGGACGCACGGCAGCATCACCGGCGCGGCCCCCGGGCACGCCCGGGTCGCGGGCGCGGGGCGCAGAGTCCACCCGTTCGGTGGCGGCCCGCGGCCCGCGGCCCCCCGGCCCCCGCGCGGGGCCCCCCGCCCCGGGGGGGGGGGGGGCGCCGGGCCGGGGTGTGGGGGGGTGACTCCGCGAACCACACGACACGGCGGACGG
>NZ_JBHWBZ010000081.1:32568-33666 GCF_042735475.1 Kitasatospora sp. NPDC059577
CCGGGGCGGCCCCCGGGGCCCGCCGGGGGGGGGGGGGGGGGGGCCCGTCGACCCCCGGTGGGGGGCGGCCCGGGCGCCGGCGCCCCCCGGCCCGCGGCGCGGGCCCCGCGGCCCGGTCGGGGAGGGGGCCGCCGGTCCGGGGTGAGGGGGTGTCACTCCTCGAACCACACGACCAGGCGGACGTCGCCGGTGCCGTGGACCTCGGCGAGGGCGCCCATGACGGTCCACACCGGCCGCCAGGAGCCGTCGGCGGGCACGGCGTCGCGGCGCCGTGCGCGTTCGGCCCGGAACACGGTGGTGCCGACGTCCCACTCGGTGCCCTCGGCCCACAGGTCGCCGATGCGGTCCGGCCCGACGCCGCGGGTGTCGACACCGCTGGCCCGGGCGAACCCCCGGCTCCAGTCGTCCCGGTGGCGCAGGGTCAGGGTGCCGTCCGGGTGGCGGCGGTAGCGGGCGATGGTGGTCGCGCGGGGCAGCGCCGGTTCGTCCCAGTCGACGGCCAGGACCTCGGTCCAGTCGAGCCAGGTCGCGCCGAACGCGGCCGCGCCCCAGGAGGCGTGTGCGGCACGGGCGCGCGCCGACACGTCGGTGGGCAGTCCCCGCCCGGCGCCGACCGGCCGCCAGTGCCCGCTGACGTCCCGCACGCCGAAGAGGCAGGCGAAGGCCGGGTAGTCGCGGGTGACGCCGAGCAGGTCCAGCTCGACGGCGCAGGTCCAGGCCTTCGCCCCGGTCGCGTCCCGGGTACGGCACTCCACGAATCCCCGGATGTCGGTTCCCGTGGGGGCGATTGTGCCCGGCCCCGTCCGCCGCGCCTGCACCGGGCGCTGCCCCCGGGCTGCCCTTTCGGACCTCGCGGGACGTGGGAGCGCCCCTCTAGGCTCGGGGGCAACGGGGCCCGCGACGGGGCCGGGCGGGCGGTGGTGCGGGAGGGGTGGGGGAGCGTGCGCAGGACCGTGACAGACCGGGCGCCGGCGCCGGCGCCCGGGGCGGCGTCGCCCCGGCGCGCCCAGCCGGCGGCCGGGGGGGCCCCCGCCGGGGGGGCGCGGCCCCCCCCACACGCCACCCACCAAAGGGCGGGGGCGGGGGCGGTTAGACATA
>NZ_JBHWBZ010000082.1:0-33355 GCF_042735475.1 Kitasatospora sp. NPDC059577
TGGGGGGGGGGGGGGGGTCATCCGATGGGGTTTCCCTACCTTTTTTTTGGGGGGGCCGGGGGGGGGGGGGGGGGCCCCCCCACATTTCCGCCCCACCCCCCCCCCCCACGGCTTAAATCACGTGATAGCGGTGTGCTTCAGGGCTTGTGCTTTTCGTAGGTGAGGTTCCACTGCTGGTTGGCCTGTGGCGCGGGGCAGTCCCAGATGCCGAGGCGGGTGCCTTGTTCTGTGTGCCATCCGGGCAGTTCGAGGCAGCGGCCGCCAGGGTTGTCCGCAGTGACGGTGGCGGGCAGGTAGATCCGTCCGTCGGGGCGGACGGCCCACTTCTGGCCGGTGTTGCCGACGCAGCGGGAGAGCATCACGCCGGTTCCGTTGCCGAGGGCGTTGCCCTTGGTGGAGACGCACCAGCTGCCGGAGCGGATGGTGCCGTCGATGGCGAAGTTGAATCGCTGGTTGACGGTCTGCCAGCAGGCGTAGACGGCGACGTCGGTTCCTTCGTTGGGGCCACCGATGGAGTCCATGCACTGCCAGTCGACGAGCTGGGGGTGGACGGTGACGCTGGAGTCGGAGTAGCCGGCGAACGCGGCGGCGTCGAAGCTATCGACCTTGCCTCTGACGCCCGTGCTGCTCTTGCCGGGGTAGATGGAGATCGAGTTGGTGGTGTCCATGGCCCACAGGTCGGGCGTGCCGTCGTTGTTGAGGTCGCCGGCGCCGATGCGGGGGTAGTCGGAGGCCTTCAGCGCCTGGCCGACGTTGAGCTTGATCCCCTGGTCGGGCTTGGTGAGGGCGGTGTAGTCGACGGTCCCGTCGGCCTTCCAGCCCAGCGGGTAGGCGTAGACGTCGCCGGTGGTGCGGTTGCGTGCCCAGACGGTGGCCTGGTTGGTGGGGTCGGTGGTGCCGGGAATGCTGGTCGGCCCGTTGGCCGCGCCCGGGTTGATCAGTTCCAGGTCGGCCCAGCTGCCGGAGGCGGCGGGCAGGTAGGTGGCGGCGTCGAGGGCGTCGGCGAGCCCGTTGGGCTGGAAGAGGTAGAGGTTGTTGTTCTCCAGGGAGAGGACGGAGGTCTGGGTCATGATGACTTTGTGGTTGGTGTTGCCTGGTTCACCGCCCACGGCCTCGCCCTCCGGGGTACCGATCGCGATGACCTGAGCGGCGTTGCTCCAGTTCGCCCGGTTGTAGCCGAGGCAGGGCTTGCCAGTGTCGTAGGTCGTGCATGCGGGTCGCTTGAGGGCGATCGGGGCCAGGGTGTCGAAGCGCCCGCTACCGTCGCTGGGAATCAGGTAGAGGGCCTCGCGCAGCTTGGAGGTCGTGTCCTTGTTGTAGTGGACGAGGACCTCGTCGACCGACTGTCCGATGACGAAGGTGCCGTGGTGGCTGATCTGGTAGTCGGCCCAGGTCGCGCCGTAGTCCCGAGCGTTGGGCGCTGCGACGGCCGGGGCCGCCAGGGACGTGGTGGGGTCGGTGGTGCCGCCGATGACGCGCAGGTCGCCGTTCTTGTCGACGGTGACCATGTCGGGCCTCTGGTCGTTGTCGACATCGCCGAACAGCGGCTGGGTGTCGGGCTTCCAGGGGACGTAGAAGTTGTAGACGGCCGGCTGGCTGTAGTTGCCGGCGTTGTCCATGGCGCACGCGTACAGGGTGTTGGTGCCCCAGTCCTTGGGCTTGTACGTGTAGGGCTGGCCCGGGGCCAGGGTGTCCTGGCCGCATTTCCATCCGACGACCGGGGTCGGGTCGCTGCTCACGCGGACGCAGGCGACGCCGGAGGCCTGCAGGCCGGAGCCGGGGGCGGGGTCGTCGGCGTTGATGGTGAAGGTGCCCTGGTCGTTGACGTACTTGGCCGGGGTGGGGTTGGGGGTGCCGGACGGCGGGAAATCGGTGGAGCCGATGCTGACGCGCGGGTTGGTCTTGTCGACGCGGAAGTAGCACCAGGCGCTGTTGGGCGAGGTGAGAGTCGTGTCGTCGGCGCGGGCGACCCAGCCGTACTGGTGGCCGTCAGCCAGCGATCCCACGCTCTTGCTGGGGCCGGGGGCGTTGTAGCTGCCGCCCCAGTCTCCGTCTGCCACACCGAAGTTGGGGTCGTTGTCGTCCCACAGCTGGTAGCCGGTGTAGAGGTTCTGCCCGGTGGGCGACCAGCTGTTGGCGGTGAGGTAGATCTCCTGGTTGCTGCCGACCCAGCCGGGGTTGTCCCAGGGGTTGGCACCGCCGCTGGTGCACTCGGCCGTGCTGTTGGTGGACGCGAAGCCCGGGGTCGGGGTGGTTCGCGGCCACCACACGGTGGGCGTGATGTCGTAGGTGGTGGTGATGGACGGATTGTTCGCCAGGTAGTGACGGTAGTTCTTGTCCCATTCGGAGGTCTGCGGGGCGATGCCCACCGTCCAGACCTGCCACTTCTCCGTCGCCGCACGCTTCATGGTGTCGGTCACGTCGATGGCCAGCGGGCCGGTGCCGGTGAGACGCTGACCATTGATCGGTGCGCATCCCTCCATAACAACGTTCCCGTTGTCGCCGCAAGGCTGGGCGTACCAGTTGGTGTCGGCGCCGATGTTCTTGCCCGGGGGGCCCGAGTAGATGACGAACGGGGTGTCGGTCGCCATGTTGGAAGCGCCGGTGACCTGGCCGTTGAAGGTGGCGCCAAGGATGATCGGGGCGGAGGCGGCGCCCGACGGGATCGTGTAGTTGGCGGGGTTGATGCCGAACTGGAAGTAGGCGCGCTGGCGGCCCTCGATGTCGCAGTTCAGACTGGGATCGCTGCTGTGGAAGCCGCAGTAGCCGGTGGCGACGTTGGACTTCAGGTTGTAGTTCTTTGCGCTCTTGTGGTTCTCCTGGACCTCGACCGAGCCCTGCGCGTAGCTGGTGGCCGCGACGAATGAGGGGTCGAGGAACCAGGGACCGTCACCCGCGCCCAACGCGTCCTGGTTCGGCGTCAGCTCGATCGCCGACGGCGTGACCCTGGTGCCGATGGCGGCGACGTTCGCGCCGTCACCCGGCTCCTCGGCGCTCGACGGGATCCCTACCAGACCTTCCGGGGACGCCGAGGCCGGCGCGGTGGCGGCCAGCACCGTGCGCTGCTCGGACCTGGAAGCACGCGCCGCAGCCACAGGAGCGCTCGCGGGCTTGCTGGAATCCCACTGCAGGGGCGCCGGGGCCCGGAACCGTGTGGCGCCCTTGTCATCCTTGACGCTGAGAGCGCCGGAGGGATCGGAAGCGATCGACAGGCCCTGCGCGGAGACCGGGAAGGTCAGCGACTTCAGCGCAGCGCTCTCGGCGGCCTCCTTCGTGCGCACGATGATGACGTCCCGCCAACCACCCTGGGGCAGCGCCGTCAGCTGCAGGTCCACCCCGGGCAGCACGTCGGCGTAGGTGGCGTTGGCACCGGCCACGGTCGGCTTCGGCAGCGGGAAGGGGGCGTTCACCGCCAGACTCTTGCCGTCATCGGTGGTCACGGTCGCCATCGGCCCCGCTCCACCGCCCGAGAACGTCAGCCCGGTCGTGGCAACCGCCGGGCTGAGCGTGCCGTTGCCGTTGGCCCGCAGCGTCGGGTCGATGTCCTTCCAGGCTCCGCTGCGCTTGGTCCGCACGGCCTGGGCGTTGTCGGTGGTGGTCAGCGTGCCGTTCGGGTTGGCGACCGTCGTGGAGAGCTCGTTGGTCAGCGCCTCGACCGCGACCGGCTTGCCGGTCGACTTGGCCTTGGCGATCGCGTCGAGCATCGCCTGCTGCGCGGGCGTGCGGGCCGGTGCGGGTGACGTGGGAGCGGGGAATTTCACACCGCCCGCAGGACCGTGGGTCGGCGGGGTGGAGGCGGTGTCGGTTGCGAGTGCAGCCGGTGCGCTGAGCAGGGCCAGGCTGAGTGCACAGCCCGTACCGAGCGAGGTCAGTGCGAGCAGGCGCCTGCGTATGGATGGTGCTGGTGGCGTGTGCGCGATCGCGCGTGGAGTGCTGGACATGGCGATGCTGTGAGGTCCTCCCGGTCGGACGCCCCTCGAAGGGGAGCGTTCGGGTGGGAACGATGCGGCCTGGACTACGGCTTGGTCAACTCCGTTCTCTGCCTGCGTGGACATGTCCGGACAAGCATGAATCACGAGGTCAAGACTTCATAAACATCTCATGCATGGCATCCGAACAACCTGGCGATGTGACCGATGGCTCACATATCGTCACCTCGAACATGGCGCAGTCATGACCATATGACGCTATGTCGATAGCGAGTAAGGAGCGACCACGTGGTGGTTTGGCGTGCCCGGAAACGGACCGGGACACGAATAGGCGAGCGGTGGAGGTCACCGGCGGTGGCAGCTGCGGTAGCGCTCGCGCTGACCGGGGTGACTGTGCCGCCGGCAGTGGCATGGACATACCCCGAGCCGGCAGGCGAGGTCTGGACGCCCCCGAACACCCCCCTGGGAAGTGCGGGCGCCTCAGTCAAGGGACATGACGCCCAGCCCCCGAGTGCCACCGCGCCAGGTAAGGCCGCCGACTGGAAGCCCGAGGCCGCAGCACCCGTCGTCACCGGCGCGGCGACCGTCGTCGTCGGGGCCGACAGCGCCGAGGCCGAGGCTGCCCGCAAGGCCACCGGCGGGGCATCACCCGCCTCCGGCGGCAAGACCGGTTCCAAGGCCGGAAACCTGGCCGTCAGGGTCGCCCCCGGAACCGGTGCTGGCGAGAGCGCCCACACCGTCACCGTCGAGGTCGCCGGACCAGACAAGGGCAAGGCCGCAGGCGTCAGCGGGCCGCTGATCACGGTGAAGGACGCCGACGCGCCGACCGGAGGCAACGGCCGCGAGGCCCGCGTCACTCTGGACCTGAAGGCCCTGCAGGCCGGCGGATGGTCGGACCGCGCGGCCCTCGTCGCGCTGCCGGCCTGCTCCCTGACGACGCCGGAACGACCCGAGTGCCGGACGCAGACACCGGTGACGGCGAAGACCGACAGTACCGGCACGATCACGGCAGACATCGCTCTTCCCCCTGCAGCGGCGCCCGACAGCTCGCACAACGGCACGGTGAAGGCGTCATACACCACGGCATCGGATTCCACCGCGACATCGGGCGACACTGGAACCACCGGCGGACCTGTGGTCCTGTCGCCGACGCCCGCTCCTGCGGGCCCGCTGGGCAACTACACCGCGACATCGCTGTCACCGTCCGCCGCCTGGACGGCAGGGTCCAACACCGGCGGCTTCGCCTACAACTACCCGATCGAGGTACCCCCTGCCCTTGCCGGGGGTTCTCCTGTCGTGGCGCTGGGATACAACTCGGCGGATGTGGACGGCAAGACCTCCGCGTCGAATGCCCAGCCTTCCTGGATCGGCGACGGCTGGGGCTACGAGCCCGGATACATCGAACGCTCCTACCGCAGCTGCGACAAGGCCGGGATCACCGGTTCCACGGACCTGTGCTGGGGCGGGCAGAACGCCACCCTTTCGCTGTCCGGACACTCCGGTGCGATCGTGCGCGACGATGACACCGGCACCTGGCACCTGGCCATCGACGACGGTTCCAAGATCGAGCAGCTCACCGGCGCGCTGAAGACCGCGGGCGACATCGACTACCAGGGCATGGAGTACTGGCGCATCACCACCCCCGACGGTGTCCAGTACTACTTCGGCCTCAACCACCTGCCGGGCGGCGACGGCAGCGACCCGGCGGTGAATTCAGTCCTCACCGTGCCGGTGTATTCGCCCAACAGCGGCGACCCCTGCTACAACCCGGGCAGCGGGAAGAACTCGTGGTGCCAGATGGCCTGGCGCTGGCAGCTCGACTACGTCATCGATCCACACGGCAACCTGACCACGTACAAGTACGCCACCGAAGGCAACAAGTACAACCGCGGCCGCGTGCAGAGCGGCGCCAACGGCATCCTCACGGACTACCAGCGCTCCGGCTACCTCAAGGAGATCGCCTACGGCCAGCGCCTGGACGAGCAGAAGGCGGCCAAGGGCGGCGCCACCCCGGCGGCGAGGGTCGTCTTCACCGTCGCGGAACGCTGCACCCCCAACGGTGCGATCACCTGCTCCGAGAACCAGCGCACCACGGCCAACGCGGACGCCTGGCCGGACACACCGATCGACCAGATCTGCACCGACAGCTCCTGCGTGAACGCGGCGCCCACGTTCTTCACGACCAAGCGCCTGACCACGATCAGCACGCAGATCTCCGTCGGCGCCGAAACCCGGACTGTCGACACCTGGAACCTCAACCAGCGGCTGGCCGACCCCGGTGACGGCACCAAGCGCCTCCTGCAGCTCGACTCCGTCCAGCGCGTGCCGAGCAACGGGCAGGCGGAGATCAAGGACCTGCCCGCCGTCCAGTTCCAGTACGTGATGCGGGCCAACCGTATCGACGGCCTCGTCCCGGCCGAGAAGATGTACATGCGCCCGCGTCTCACAGGCGTCACGACCGAGACCGGCGGCCGCATCAACGTCATCTACGCCGACCCCCAGTGCTCCCGGGTCAACAACCGCATGCCGGCCTCCGAGGACGGCAACACGATGGCGTGCATGCCGGTCAAGTGGTACCCGGACTTCTGGTCCTCCAAGGAACCGGTCAACGACTGGTTCGACAAGCCCCTGGTCAAGGTGGTGACCGAGCAGGACCTCGTCAGCACTCCCGCCGTCTCCAAGACCACCGAATACACCTACAACGGCGCAGCCGCCTGGCACCGCAACGACTCGGAGTTCACCGATCCCAAGGTCCGAACCTGGGACCAGTTCCGCGGCTACCAGTCGGTGACCACCACCACCGGAGACGCCAGTCCCGGTGAGGCCCCGAAGACCCAGCAGACAGTCACCTACCTGCGGGGCATGAACGACGACTACCTGGCCGACGGCAAGACCCGGCGCACCGTCCAGGTACCCAGCCCCCTCGGCGGCACCCTCACCGACAGCGCCCAGCTGTTCGGCCGGACCGTGGCCACCGAGATCTACGACCAGGCCGGCGGAACGGTCACCGCGATCTCCGGAAGCACCTACAACGGACAACAGGCCTCCGCCACCCACAGCCAGACCGCAGGCGTACCCAAGATCTACGCCTGGCGTCCGGACTCCGAGACCACCTCGATCGCCAAGACCAAGCTCGCCGACGGCAGCTGGCGCACGACCACGGCGGTGACGACCACCGAGCCGGCCAACGGCAACCGCACCGTCAAGGTCGACGACAAGGGTGACGGCACCGCCGCCACCCCCGAGATCTGCACGACCACCAGCTACGCGGCCAGCGACAACCCCCAGCTCCTGAGCCTGACATCGGAGAAGACCACCTACCAGGGGTCATGCTCCACGGCGGCCACCGCCTCCAACACCCTGACCGGCAGCCGGATCCTCTACGACGGCAAGGCGCTCAAGAAAGCCGGTGCCGTCGGAGACGCCACAAGCGGCCAGACCCTCGACCACTTCGACCAGAGCGGAAACCCGGTCTACGTCCACGGCGGCACCGGAACCTTCGACGTCTACGGGCGGCCGCTCACGACCGCGACGACTGACGGGTCGACCTATGACCGCGATGGCGTCCAGCTGACCGGACCGTCGGTCACACCAGCTGTCACGTCGATCGCCATCACTCCGGCTTCCGGTCAGCTTCCGACCGAGATCCGCACCACCGGGCCGATGGGGGCAGGCTGGACCACCACCGTCACCCAGGATCCGGCCCGCGGCACACCGCTGACCAGCAAGGACATCAACGACCGCGTCACCACCGCCCAGTACGACGCGCTGGGCCGCCTCACCGCCGTCTGGGCACCCGACCGGCCGACCACGGAACTGCCGAGCCGCAAGTTCACCTACTCGCTGAACGGCACCAGCGCACCCTCCGCGATCAAGACCGAGTCGATCAACGACGACGCGCTCTCCTACTCCGCGAGCATCGACATCTTCGACGGCCTGGCGCGGCCCCGGCAGACCCAGAGCACCAGCGCTGCCAAGCCCACCGGACGCCTGATCGCCGAGAACGTCTACGACAGCCACGGCTGGGTGATCAAGACCTCCGCCCCGTACTACGAGAAGGGGTCCTTCCCCACCGAGTCCGTCTTCATCCCCGTCGCCGACGGCCAGATCCCAGGCCAGACGTGGAACACCTACGACGGCGCCGGCCGCGTCGTGCGCTCCGAGTTCCGCTCCAACGGCAACCTCCAATGGGCCACGACCACCGCCTACCCCGGCGCCGACCGCGTCGACGTCACCCCTGCACCGGGCGCGGCACCGTCCTCGACCGTCACCGACGCCCGAGGACGCACCAGCGCTCTCTGGCAGTACCGGACGCCGACGCCAACGGGTAACCCCACCGACGCGGACGTCACCACCTACAACTACGCACCGAGTGGTCTGGTGGCGTCGAGGACCGACAGCAGCGGCAACTCCTGGAGCTACGGCTACGACCTGCGCGGCCGCCAGACCTCGGCGTTCGACCCGGACACCGGCGCCACGCGGACCTACTACGACGTCAACTCCCGCGTCGACCACACGGTCGACGCCAAGAACAACACGCTCGCCTACAGCTACGACCTGCTCGGCCGAAAGACGGGCCTGTACAACGGCAGCGTCACGCCCGCGAACCAGCTCGCCTCCTGGACCTACGACACGATCCTCAAGGGCCGGCCCACTTCCTCCACCCGCTACGTGGGCGGCGCAGGCGGAGCGGCGTACACCACCGCGGTCACCGACTACGACACCTCCTACCGGCCGCTCGGCACCTCCATCACCATCCCGCCCGTGGAGAAGGAACTCGCCGGCACCTACACCACCACCAACACCTACAGCGATGTCATCGGCTCACTGACGAAGGTCAGCATCCCCGCCGCCGGCGGACTGCCGGCCGAAACAGTCAGCTACGGCCGTACCATCACCGGACTGCTCACATCGGCCACCAGCCGAAGCAAGTCCGTCATCACCAAGGTCGAATACGACGCCCTCGCGCGCCCCGTGCGCACGACGGCCGGTGAATACGGCAAGCAGGTCGTCTCCACCCAGCAGTACGACTGGGCCACCGGCCGGGTCATCAACAACTTCCTCGACCGCCAGACCAGCACGGTCTCCGTCGACCAGACCAGCTACACCTACACCCCGTCCGGCCGGATCACCTCGATCACGGACATCCAGGATGCCGCCGCCACCGACACCCAGTGCTTCACCTATGACCACCTCAGCCGGCTGACCGGCGCCTGGACCGACACCGGCGGCACCGCCACCACCGCGGACTGGACCGACTCCTCCGGAACCGTCCACGGCACCGGCAGCTCCACCACCGTCCCCGGCATCGGCGCCTGCACCAACAAGGACGGCCCGGCGACCGTCAGCCCCGGCGGACGAACCGTCGGCGGCCCGGCACCCTACTGGAACACCTACACCTACGACGCGACCGGCAACCGCACCGGATACGTCCAGCACGACATCACAGGCAACAGCCTCAACGACACCACCACCACCCAGACCTTCGGAGCCGCTAAGAACACCAACACTCCCACCACCGCTGCCAATACCGGCGGCGGAACCGGCGGCCCCCACGCCCTGCTCACCTCCACCACCAGCGGACCGGCAGGCACCAGAGCGATCGGCTACCAGTACGACGCCAAGGGCAACACCACCGCCATCACCGACACCGGCGGCACCACCACCCTGACCTGGAACGGCGAGGACAAGCTCGACTCCCTCACCAAGACCGGCCAGGCCGGCGCCACCACCTACCTCTACGACGCCGACGGCAACCAGCTCATCCGCCGCAACCCCGGCAAGACAACGCTCAACCTGCCCACCGACGAGCTCACCCTCGACACGGCCAGCGGCTCCACGAGCAACGTCCGCTCCATCTCCGGTCCCGGCGGCCTGACCTACACCCGCGTCACCGCCGCCATCGGCGGAGGCACCGTCCTCATCCAGGCCGCCGACCCACACGGAACCAACGGCGTCCAGATCAACACCGACACAGCCCAGAGCGTCACCCGACGCCCCACCGACCCCTTCGGCAACCCCCGCGGCACCCAGCCCACCGCCAACCAGTGGGCCGGCACCAAGGGCTTCGTCGGTGGCACCAAGGACGACACCACCGGACTGACCAACCTCGGCGCCCGCCAATACGACCCGCTCCGCGGACGCTTCATCAACCCCGACCCCATCCTCGACGAAGCCGACCCCCAGCAATGGAACGGCTACGCCTACAGCAACAACAACCCCGTCAACCTCTCCGACCCAAGCGGCCTACGCCCAGACGGCACCTGCGGCGGCTTCGGATCCTGCAACGACCCTGAAGGCAACCCCGTAAAGGAAACCTGGACCAGCGACCACGGCGTGTGGTCAGTCGAGGTCGAGAAGACCGTCTACGCCGGCACCAAGGGATACAGCTCTAACGACTGCCGCCACGACAACTCGTGCGCAGTGACCCTCGCAGACCGCACCATGAGCGCCTTCCTGCGCACGGCGAAGATGTCCAAGAAGCAGGACATCGTCAGGAACAGCAGCAATACCAGCGAGGCGGAAATCAACCGCGTACTGAAGAAGTACAACTTCGGTTTCAGTGGCATCGACTGGGCAGCACTGCAGATGTGGGAATATGGTGCCAGCGAGGAGGAGGCCGACTACTTCCGCGCCAACTACTGTCTGTACATCGACTGCAGCCTCGAAAGCCAGATAGAGAACGGGATTGCCACCGGGGGAGCTAGGGGACTTGTCACGCCTTTCGGTCCGTCCCCAACGGAGCGGGCTGGAGATGCGGTCGCCGCGTCAATGATGGCTCTGGCAGCCAGGGGCGGGGTCGGCAAGCCAGGCGAACTCGAGGGCCTCTCTGCCGGATCCCGCGCACGTCTGTGCCAGAGCTTCGTCGCCGGAACCCTGGTGGTCATGGCGGACGGCCAGCACAAGCCGATCGAACAGGTCCAGGTCGGAGACGAGGTCCTAGCCACAGACCCTCAGACAGGAGAAACCAGTCACAAGGCTGTAACAGTCGTCACGGAGACTCCGAACGACGAGGACTTCACGGACTTGTCGTTCCAATCGGCACAAGTTACAGAATTGCCGAATGCTTCTGGAGAATCCACACTAACCACCACATGGCACCACCCCTTCTGGAGCATTACCAACGGACGTTGGGTCGAGGCAAGTGAACTCCAGGTCGGCGAAGAGCTCCGAGCTCCTGAGGGCGCTGCAGTCGCCATCGCAGGTATACGCAACTATCATCGGCAGGTACTCACCTACAACTTCACGGTCTCGGACTTTCACACGTACTATGCGCTGGCAGGAAACAGGCCAGTACTGGTCCACAATGATTCATATCCCTGCAAGATTGGTTCCAACGGCTGGCCAATACCCAATATGAACAACTGCATGGCATGCGCCAAGATAATCCAGAAAAAGATTGGCGGTGTAATCTATCATGTCAAGGATTCCTTGGGTTCCCCGGTGCTCGGCCCGTCTACGCATGATCCACATGGGCGATGGGACGAGCATTTCGTGGTAATCAAGGAGGGCGTCGCCTATGACGGATTCACGGGCGCCAAGGGCATGCCACTTGAGCAATATCGAAAGCAGTGGAAATATGGGGAATATTTGGACTTCACTCCCTGGGGTGGCGAGTAAGACATGGAGTTGCAAGAGCTCTGTTTTCATCTGAAGAACCGCCGGCGTATGTATGTGCTCGACGATCGCTACTCAACGGTGGTGGCGTTCCTTGAGGGATTCAATGCGGCGCACGACGGCGAGCCGCTGTCCGGATTTCAGGACTGGGTTTCCCGTCGGATTCTTGGCTCCTCTTCCCCTATGCATTGGTCATATGTTGTGGCCTCGAAGCGGATGCCTGAAATTCTTGATGCCAATATCGGAATCGATCAGATTCCGGCTAGCCTTGAGATCCTCCTCATTGATGATCTAGCTGGTCTAATCGAAGCGTTTCTAGGCTGAGATGCTTTCGCCCTGGCCGCAAGGTCAGGGCGAGAGCATCAGAGCTCTAGTGTCATGAGTCCTTGATCCGTCGTTGTTCAGCGCATGGGTCGTACTGGGCCGAAGCTGGCCGAGCTGGTGTTGTCGGATCACGAGCGGAACGTGCTCGGTGCCTGGGTGCGGGGCCGATCGACTCCACAGGCTCTCGCCTTGAGAGCGCGGATCGTGCTGGCGTGCGCCGAGACGGAGCCGGACGGGCTGCCCCGATCGGCCGGCTCGGTGGCCATTGCGACCGGGGTGACCACCGAGACGGTCTCCAAGTGGCGGGGGCGTTTCCTGCGAGACCGGTTGGACGGTCTGGGGGACGCTCCTCGACCGGGCCGAGAGCGGACGGTCACCGACGAGCAGGTCGCCGAGCTGGTCCGGCTCACGCTGGAGACAAAGCCGAAGAACTCCACGCACTGGTCGACCCGCTCGATGGCCGGGCGTGTGGGCCTGTCACAGTCGACGGTCTCGCGGGTGTGGAGGGCATTCGGCCTGCAGCCGCACCGGGCCGAGTCGTTCTAGCTCTCCGCCGACCCGTTCTTCGTCGACAAGGTCCACGACGTGGTCGGGCTCTACCTCGACCCGCCCGAGCGGGCCTTGGTGCTCTGCGTCGACGAGAAGTCCCAGATCCAGGCGCTGGACCGCTCGCAGCCGGTGCTGCCGATGATGCCCGGCGTCCCGCAACGGGCCAGCCACGACTACGTCCGGGCGGGCACCACGACGCTGTTCGCCGCGCTGGACGCGGTCACCGGGAAGGTCATCGGCTCGCTTCACCGGCGTCACCGCACCACAGAGTTCAAGAGGTTCCTCGCCAAGCTCAACCGGGAGGTCTCGGTCGGCCTGGAAGTACACCTCGTCCTCGACAACTACGCCACCCACAAGACCGACACGATCAAGAAGTGGCTGCTGGCCCATCCTCGCTTCCACCTGCACTTCACCCCGACCGGCTCGTCCTGGCTGAACCTGGTCGAGCGGTGGTTCGCCGAGCTGACCAACAAGAAGCTCCGCCGCGGGGTCCACCGCTCCGTCCAGGCCCTCGAACGCGACATCCGCGCCTGGGTCGCCGACTGGAACGACAACCCACGCCCCTACGTCTGGACCAAGACCGCCGACCAGATCCTCGAATCCCTCGCCGGATACCTCCGACGGATCAAGGACTCAGGACACTAGCAACTGGACCCCGCCACCATGCTCCGAACCGGCCACGTACTGAGCTGGTCGCGGTGGCGCCGCCATCACCAGACGCACGCCCGCCGCTGTCACTACATTCGGCGCGGCCACCCGTTGGTGGGACGGTCCGGCAAAGACTCCCACCAATGCACCGGCGTCGCTACGCTCCCCCGCCACCAGGCCATTGACCAGGGCACATGGAGGACTCTCCCTGGAGTACTAGCCGCCACGCGCGCCGATGGCCAACGAGGGCAAAGGTCCTCTCGGCCATCAGTGTTTGCACTGTTCAGGGCCGCGTCAGCGTCAGCCGGAAGCGGAGCGGCGAAAGTGCGCGATGCTGAGCGTCCAGGCATGATCCCGTTCGGGATCGCTTCGTTCCGGATCGCCGGCTTCATCCTGTGGCCGTTCGGGCGGACCGCGGTCGAGCGGTCCGATGCCGGAGCGGCGTCCTGTGTCGGCAACGTCATCTGGCTGGTGTTCGCCGGGTGGTGGCTGGCGCTGGCGCACCTGATCACCAGCATTCCGCTGTTCCTGTCGATCATCGGGATCCCCTTCGGCTGGGCCAACCTCAAGATGATCCCGGTCTCGCTGACGCCGCTGGGCCGCGAGATCGTCTCGACGGACGAACCGTGGGCGGGCGGTAACCGCCACAGATCTCGACGGCCGGCGAAGGGCAGCAGCCTTCGCCGGCCGTCGGCGTTCCCGCACCCGTCGGTGTCCTGCTTCCCGTCGGCGTTTCCGGCCGGCTCGTGCGGGGCGGACCGAGAACGTCCGCCCGGTCAGCGGCGGGCCGCCGTCCTGCGCACGCCGTACGCGGCGGCGCCGAGGGCGAGGACGGCGGCTCCCCACAGGACCGATTCCGCCGGGAGGGCGAGGGCCAGCGCGAGGCAGCCGGCCGCGCCGACGACGGGGACGACCCTCGGCGGGCGGCCCTCGGCGGCGGTGAGGGTCCAGGCGGAGGCGTTGGCGACGGCGTAGTAGGCGAGTACGCCGAAGGAGGAGAAGCCGATCGCGCCGCGGACGTCGCCGACGGCCGCGAGGACGGCGACGACCGCGCCGACCGTCAGCTCGGCGCGGTGCGGCACGCCGAAGCGCGGGTGGACGGCGGCGAGCGCAGGGGGCAGGTGGTGGTCGCGGGCCATCGCGAGGGTGGTGCGGGAGACGCCGAGGATCAGGGCGAGCAGCGAGCCGAGGGCGGCGACCGCCGCCCCGATGCGCACCACCGGGACCAGCGCGGGCGCGCCGGCCGCCCGGACCGCGTCGGCCAGCGGCGCCCCGGCGTGGGCGAGCCGGTCCGGGCCGAGGACGGCCAGGACGGCGAGCGCGACGGCGGCGTAGACGACCAGGGTGATGCCGAGGGCGAGCGGGATCGCCCGGGGGATGGTGCGCCGCGGGTCGCGCACCTCCTCACCGAGGGTGGCGATGCGGGCGTACCCGGCGAAGGCGAAGAACAGCAGGCCGGCGGCCTGCAGTACCCCGTGGAACCCGGCGTCCGCGCCGACCTCCCAGCGGCCGGGGTCCGCCTCGCCGCCGGTCAGGCAGGCGGCGACCACGGCGGCGAGCACGCCCAGGACGAGGGCGACGATCGCCCGCGTCAGCCGGGCGGCCTTCTGCACGCCGACGTAGTCGACGGCGGTCAGCGCGACGACGGCGGCGACCGCGACCGCGTGGGCCTGCCCGGGCCAGACGTACGTGCCGACGGTGAGGGCCATCGCTGCGCAGGACGCGGTCTTGCCGACGACGAAACCCCACCCGGCGAGGTACCCCCAGAACTCTCCGAGCCGCTCCCGGCCGTACACGTAGGTGCCGCCGGACTGCGGGTAGCGGGCGGCGAGCCGGGCGGAGGAGGTCGCGTTGCAGTACGCCACCACACCGGCCAGCGCCAGCCCGATCAGCAGACCGGACCCGGCGGCGGCCGCCGCGGGCGCCAGTGCGGCGAAGACGCCCGCGCCGACCATCGACCCCAGCCCGATCACCACGGCGTCGAACACGCCCAGGTGCCGCCGCAGTTCGCCCGGTCCGGCCACTGACGCCGCCCCACTCATCGACCTGCACCTCTCCTCGTCGGGCTCGAACGGCGACGCACGATACCGGAGGCAGGGAAACGCCCGGGGCGGCGCGGGGCGGGCGGCCGGCGGGTGATCGGCGGGTGATCGGTCGCGCGGGCGGGCGGTCAGCGGGTGAGGCGGGCTTCGAGGGCGCGGAGGTCCGCGGCGAGGGAGGTGCGGACCGGGCGGGACAGCAGTGCGGTCAGGCGGTGGACGCCGGTGGAGCCGCCGCGCACGCGGATGCGGGCGAAGGTGCCGCCCTGGGTGGGTTCGAAGGTGTAGGTGACGTGCATGGGCGTCGGCCCGGCCGCGGAGACCATGTCGAGCACCACCGGCGGGTGGTGGCCCGCGACCCGCAGGACGTAGTCGAAGCGCCGGCCGAGGAAGTGCGCGGTGCGGGTGACCTCGGCGCCCACGCCGAAGCCGCCGCCGTCGGCTTCGCGGGTGAGGGTGGCGTGGCGGATGCCCCGGGTCCACTCGTGGTCGTGGCTCCAGTCCATGGCGTAGGCGGCGACCGTGGCGGGCGGGAGGGGGATCAGGCGTTCCACCGTGACGTCGAGGCGCATGATCACACTCTCCCGCCGGGAGGCCGGGTCCGCCTTCCGGCGTGGCCGGTCAGCGGCTGCGGGGGTCGGGAACCGTGGGGTCGTCGGCCGTGGGGTCGGTGGCCGTGGGGTCGGTGGCCGCAGGGGTCAGTGGCCGCAGGGGTCGGCGGTGTCCCGGTGGAGGTCGGCGGGCCGGTCCGCGCAGGCGGCCGCCGGTCCTGCCGATCCTGCCGGGTCGGCGAGGGCGGGCGCGGCGGGGTAGACGAGGGCCAGGGCGAGGACGGCGGCGAGGACGGCGTCCGCCGGCAGGGACCGGACCTGGGTGTGATCAGTCATGCCAGGACTGTGCGCACACCAACGGCACGGCATTCCCGGACGGCCGCCCGTCCACCCGCCCGGGCGAGCGCGCAGCACCGGCACGCGCCGCCCCCGCGGCCTCCGCCCCTCGTCCTCCGCCCCGCGGCCCCCGCCTCCACGGCCTCCGCCCCCGCGGCCCGGAGCACTACAGCCCCAGGATCCGCAGCGCCGCCTCCCGCATCTCGACCTTGCGGATCTTCCCGGTGACCGTCATCGGGAACTCCTCCACCACGTGCACGTAGCGCGGGATCTTGACGTGCGCGAGCCGGCCGGTGCAG
The DNA here is from genome assembly GCF_042735475.1 of Kitasatospora sp. NPDC059577. Taxonomy (NCBI): domain Bacteria; kingdom Bacillati; phylum Actinomycetota; class Actinomycetes; order Kitasatosporales; family Streptomycetaceae; genus Kitasatospora; species Kitasatospora sp. NPDC059577. Next base: position 16,293 of record NZ_JBHWBZ010000082.1, read on the forward strand.
TACTCCCGGACGGCCTCGGCGGTGAGCGGCTCGGCGCCCTCACGCATCCGGACCCACGCCATCAGCTCCTCGCCGTACTTCGGGTCGGGCACGCCGATGACCTGAACGTCGAGGACGTCCGGGTGGGTGTACAGGAACTCCTCGATCTCGCGCGGGTAGAGGTTCTCGCCGCCGCGGATGACCATGTCCTTGATCCGCCCGGTGATGGCGAGGTAGCCGTCCCCGTCCATCACCGCGAGGTCCCCGGTGTGCATCCAGCCGGCGGCGTCGACGGCCTCGGCGGTGCGCTCGGGCTCGTTCCAGTAGCCGAGCATGACGGAGTAGCCGCGGGTGCACAGCTCCCCGGGCTCGCCGCGCGGGACGGTGTCCCCGGTGGCCGGGTCGACGACCTTGACCTCCAGGTGCGGGCCGACCCGGCCGACGGTGGAGACCCGACGCTCGACCGGGTCGTCGACCCGGGTCTGGGTGGAGACCGGCGACGTCTCGGTCATGCCGTAGCAGATGGAGACCTCGGCCATGCCCATCCGTTCGATGACCGCCTTCATCACCTCGCTCGGGCAGGGCGAGCCGGCCATGATGCCGGTGCGCAGGCTGCCCAGGTCGTACTGCTCGAAGTCGGGGTCGGCGAGTTCGGCGATGAACATGGTCGGCACGCCGTACAGCGAGGTGCAGCGCTCGGCGGCGACGGCGGCCAGCGTGGCACCGGGCTCGAACGAGGGCGCCGGGATGACCGTGCAGGCGCCGTGGGAGGTGGCGGCCAGGTTCCCCATCACCATGCCGAAGCAGTGGTAGAAGGGCACCGGGACGCAGATCCGGTCCTGTTCGGTGTAGTCGAGCAGCTCGCCGACGAAGTACCCGTTGTTGAGGATGTTGCGGTGGGACAGGGTCGCACCCTTGGGGAACCCGGTGGTCCCCGAGGTGTACTGGATGTTGATCGGGTCGTCCGGGGTCAACTCGCCCTGGCGTTCGGCGAATTCGGCGAGCAGGTCCGGCGCGGCCCGTCGGCCGGCGGCGAGCACGGCGTCCCAGGCCGGGCTTCCGGTCAGCAGCACGCGCTCCAGCTCCGGGCAGCGGGGCCGCACGTCCTCGATCATCGCGGCGTAGTCGGAGGTCTTGAACCGCTCGGCGGCGACCAGCAGCCGGATGCCCGCCTGGTTCAGCACGTACTCCAGCTCGTGCACGCGGTAGGCGGGGTTGACGGTGACCAGGACCGCGCCGAGCTTGGCGGTGGCGTACTGGGTGAGCGTCCACTCGGCGCAGTTGGGCGCCCAGATGCCGACCCGGTCGCCCTTGGCGATGCCGAGTTCCAGCAGGCCGAGGGCCAGGGCGTCGACGTCGGCGGCCAGTTCGGCGTACGTCCAGCGGCGGGCGGTGGGGCGGTCGACCAGGGCGTCGCGGTCGGGGAAGGCGCGCACGGCGCGGTCGAGGTTCTCCCCGATGGTGTCGCCGAGCAGCGGGACGTCCGAGGTGCCGGAGGCGTGGCTGCGCTGGGCGGGCGTGGTCGGCACGTGCGGGCTCCAGGGTCCGGCGGGGCGGGTCGGGGACCATGGTCCCGGTCGCGGGGCCGGCCCGCCACCCCCGAACGGGGGTGCCGGGCGGTCCGGGGCCGGACACGGCACCGGGGCCGCCCGTCGGGTTCGACGGACGGCCCCGGGGCCGGAGCGCGGGTCAGGCGTTGATGCAGGTGTTGCCGAAGGTCGGGTTCAGGATCGAGATGACGCCGATCGAGTTGCCGCAGACGTTGGCTTCGAGGTTGATCGGGATCTGGATCTGGTTGCCGGACAGGACGCCCGGCGAGCCGAAGGCGACACCGTTGGCGGTGGCATCGCCGGCGGCGGCGGTCCCGGCACCGGCGAGGACGCACACCGCGGCGACGGCCGTGGCGGCGAGGTAGGTGCGAATACGCATTCTTGCGTCACTCCTTGTGAGGGTGGCGAACATCCTTGTGACGATCACACTCGCACCGATGGAACGCGACGGCAGTCCGGGAACGTCCGAATTGGTCAGTCGGAGGGCGTGTCGCCCTCCCGATCCACCGCCGCGGGACCGGCGGATCCGGCCACGCTCAGTGATTCCAGCAGCTCACGCGCCGGGCCCAGGTCCGGCTCGGCCGCCAACGCGGCACGCAGCAGGACCACCGCGGCGGCCGGGTCACCCGCGCGCAGGGCGTCCAGTGCCCGGTTGTAGTCGATCCGACCGGCGTAACGCAGCCGGAACAGCGCGGACAGGTCCTCCCGGCAGGACGGACAGCACAGGCTCTGCCGGTCCGCCGCGACCCTGCACAGCGGGCAGGACACGTCGAGGTCGGCCACGACACTGCTCATCGCGGCCCCGCCTCCTCCGGGCGCACCGGGCCGAGCGACTCGGCGGCCGGCTCGCTGCCCAGCTCCCGCTGCGCCTGCGCGTACAGGGCCAGCAGGTTCGACATGTGCGTGTTGACCTCCTCCATGTTGGGCGCCTCCACCGCGGCGTCCAGCCCCCGCAGTTCCGCCATGATCAGCTGGCCGAGGGCGGGCGAGACCATGTTCTGGGTCACGTAGACGTTGCACATGGTGAGCATCCGCATGGTGTGGCCGAGCGCGTCGCACAGCTCGTCCGCCCGCTGCGCCGCGCGCATCGCGCCCTCCCAGTCCGCCGCCTCGCGGCGCAGCCGCAGCTCGGCGGAGACCGACCGCAGCCGGTCCAGGTCGCTCGGGTCGAGGTGCTTCTCGCAGTAGTGGATGAACAGGCTCAGGTACGCCTCCGAGCCGCGCACCCAGCGCTGGGCCTTGAGCTGGCGCTGGGCCCGCTCCAGCGCCTCGTCCACCGAGCGCCCTCGGGTCTGGCCGGCCGCCAGGTCGTCCAGGGTGTCCATCAGCTGCTGGGCCTCGCGCATCTCGGCCTCGGTCAGCTCGCCGCCCCAGCGGTCGGTGAAGGTCTCGATCTGCCGCTGCTGCTCCTCGACCTGGACCTTCAGCTCCGGGTCCAGGGTGACCCGCTCCAGCTTGACGGTCTTCTCCGCGCCGCCCTGGATCCGGACCGACAGGGTGATGGTGCGGTCCCGGTCGAGGCCGAAGGCGACCTCCACCGGGGTGCGGCCGCCGAGGCCCTCGGGCAGCCGCAGGGTGAGGTGGCCGATCAGCTCGTTCTGCTGGGCGATCTCGTGCTCGCCCTCGTAGACCGCCACCTCCAGCCGCTGGCGGCCGCTGCCGGAGACCACGAACTCCCGGCTGACCGGCGAACTCGTCGGGTAGCTGGTGTTCTTGGGGATGATGACGGCGAGGCGGCCGTCGTTCAGCTCGATGCCGAGGTTCTTCGGGGTGATGTCGAACGGGTTGGTGACCTGCATCAACTCGCCGCAGCCCGGGCAGACCTCGCTGCCGGGCGGGTTGACCACACCGCAGGAGGCGCAGCGCAGGCCGACGTCCTCGGCGGCGGTGGAGATCACCTTGGTCAGCCCGGGGGCCGCCGAGTTGAGCGGCTCGCCGCACAGTTCGCAGGCGGTGACGCCGGGGGCGGCCGGGGTGCCGCAGCGCGAGCAGTTGTCGCTGCGCACCACGGTGGTGGCCTGCGTCTGCTTCGGGACGGTCACCCCTCCGGCGCCCGGGCCGTTCATGTCCTGGCCGCACTTGGGGCAGTCGGCGGCCTCGGAGTCCACCGGGACGTGGCAGGTCGGGCAGGAGACCCGGGGCGCACCGAGCAGGGAGGTCGCGCAGTTGGCGCAGTTGGAGGCGGAGAGGTCGCCGGGGGCCCGGCACTCCGGGCACTCCACCTCGCCGACCAGTGCGGACTGCACGGCCGCACCGAGCGCCACGCACTGCATCGGGTTGACGCCGCGCCGGATCCGGCGGGGACCGAACACCTCGCCGAGCCGCCGGGCGACCAGCGGGATCGCGGTCGAGCCGCCGACCAGCACCACCTCGTCGACGTCCCCGACGGTCAGGTTGGCCTGCATGATCGCCTTGTGCGTCAGCTCGATCGTGCGCTCGATCTGGGCCTCGATCAGTTCCTCGAAGCGGGCCCGCTCGAACTCCGTCTCCAGCACCAGCTGTCCGGCGCCGAGGCCGGGCAGGATGACCTCGGACGCCTCCTGGTTGGAGAGTTCGATCTTGATGGTCTCGGCGGTCGAGGCGATCTTGGGGCGGTCGCGCAGGTCGGGCTGGTAGTCCGAGCCGTACTCCTCGCGGATGTCCTCCAGCAGCGCGGTGGTGATCGCGCGGTCGAAGTCGTCGCCGCCGAGCAGGTTGTCGCCCTCGATGCCGAGCACCGAGACCGAGCCGGGCACCAACAGCAGGATGGAGATGTCGAAGGTGCCGCCGCCGAGGTCGTAGACGAGCACGGTCTTGCCCTCGTCGCCCGCCTCGGAGGTGATCCCGTACGCCAGCGCGGCGGCCGTCGGCTCGTTGATGATCCGCAGCACGTGCAGGCCGGCCATCCGGCCCGCCTCCTGGGTGGCCGCGACCTGGCGCTCACCGAAGTACGCCGGGACGGTGATGACGGCCCGCGGGAAGGGCTCGCCGAAGCGCTGCTCGGCGTCCTCCTTGAGCCGGTGCAGGATGATCGCGGAGATCTCGATCGGCGTGTACGAGCGGCCGTTGAACCAGACGTTGACGTCCCCGTCGGTGCCCGCGGTGACCTTGTAGTCGACCTCCTTGAGGGCCGCCTGGACCTGCGGGTCCTTGAACTTGCGGCCCATGAAGCGCTTCACCGAGCGGATCACGTTGGCGCCGTCGATGGCGATCCGGCCGCGCGCGGTGGAGCCCACCAGCAGCTCGCCCTTGCGGCCGCTGCCGACCACGGAGGGCGTGGCCTCCTGGTTCTGCCGGTTGAAGATGATCTCCGGCTCGCCCCGGCGCAGGTGGGCGACCACGGAGTTGGTGGTGCCCAGGTCGATGCCGAGTGTGCGGTACATGTCGTTCCCCTCTTGCCCCTCGTGGTCCTGGCTACTTCTTGCGCTTGGCCCGCTTGGCCCCGGCCGTGGCCTTGCGGCGGGCCCGGGGCGGGACCGCCCTGGGCTGGGCGCGGGCGGCCGGCACCGCGGCGGCCCCGGTCGCCACGGCCACGGCGGCCTCGGTCACGGCCCCGGGCTCCTGCGGGTGTTGCGGGTCCTGCGGCTGCTGTGGGTCCTGCGGGTGTTGCGGGTCCTGTGGGTCCTGCGGGTTCGCCGCCCGCCCCGGGTTTTCCGGGTGTTCCGGCTGCTCCGGCTGCGGGCCCTGGAGCGCGTCCTCGACCTCGGCCGAGGTCAGCACCGGTCCGGCTGCCGCGTCCGCCTGCTGCTCGGGCACCGGCTCGGCCACTGGCTCGGGCTCGGGCACCGGCTCCGGCTCCGGCTCGGGTGCGGCGACCACCACCTGGGCCCGCCGCAGCACCTCGTCCCCCCAGAAGAACCCCGTCACCACCGTGCGCACCACCGTCTCCGGCGCCACCCCCGACCGGGCCTCCACCCCGACGATCTCGGCCAGGTCCGGGTCCGCCGTCAGGCCCTCCAACCGCATCGGGCGGACCTTGGCCTTGGCCAGCCGGCCCAGCAACCGCCGCCGGGTCGCCTCGATGCCCTCGCCGCGCCCGAGCGCCACCAGCTCCCGGTCGAGGCCGAGGGCGGCCAGCGCGTCGTCCACCTCGACCAGGATGCCGAGCAGTTCGCGCTGCTCGGCCCGGGCGGCCTGCTGCTGCTCCGTCAGCTTGTTCCCCAGCAGGGATGCCCGGAACAGCAGTTGACCGAACTTCCGCTCCAGGTCGACGTCCTCGACGCCCGGCGGGATCTCCAGCCTCCGGGGGCCGTCGAACGGGTCTGCGGTCGGTGTGTCGGTCACTCGGGTACCTCGATCTGCGGCAGTACGGACAGGTCGGCCGCGTAGCGGGCGGGGACGGGCGGTTCGGGATCGCCACCGCCCGGGGCGGGCTCGGCGAAGTCGGCGGCCAGCTCGGCGCGGTGCAGCACCAGCAGGGCGGGGACGGGCGGCAGCGGCGGGCGCTCGATCACCAGCAGCGGTTCGGCGAGCGCGGGCGCGAGCAGCTCCGCGGCCTGGTCGACGGGCTCCGGCGGCAGGGGCTGCTGGAGGTCCGACTCCAGTCGCCGGTCCGGGTTCCGCAGCAGTGCGGCGGCCTCCTGGATCTGCTGACGGGTGTGGCGGCCCGCCCGCATCGCCGGTCCGACGGCGAGGTTGATCTCGCGTACACCGGCCGTGAGCGGGATGCCCAGGACCTCGTACGGCGACGGTTCAGGCAGTGGCATGGCGGGCTGTCTCTCTCCTCACGACTCACGACTCACGACTCACGGCTCGGGGCTCGGGACTCGGGACGGCTGCGACGACGGACGGGCTGGCGGGCTGACTTACCGGGCTGACGAGCGGGACGGGCCGGCCGGCGGGCGGGGGCAGTTGCGTACGGTCTAGGACGACCGCAACTGCCGTGCGGTTGCCGTCAGTAGAGCGCGTTGATCCGCCGCTGCATGGCACGCAGGTCCGCGTCCTCCGGGCTGTGCTCGACGGCCTTCCGGGCCAGCTCGCGGGCCTCCCGCAGCTGTCGGGCGTTGGCCCGCTGGACGGCGTACGAGCCGTAGACGATGCCGAGTTCGCGGTGCAGTTTGCCGACGTCCTCCGGGGTGCGGGACAGGCCGAGCGCCTCCTCCAGCAGTCGGATCGCCTCGACGTAGCGGCGGGCCTCGTAGTGGCCGATGGCCTCGCCGCGCCAGACGCTGACCATCAGCTGCCGGATGTCGGCCGAGTCGTCGTAGGACTTGGCCTTCTGCAGCATCGCGGCCTGGGCGGTGAACGGCTTGTCCTGCATGTCGTCGAGGACGTGGTTGGCGAGCATCACCCCGACCCGGCGCGGGGCCTCGTGCTCGGCGTCGCCGTCCCACTCCGGGTCCGCGTCCAGGGCCTCCGCCATCCGCCGGACGGCGCGGGCGCGGTCGTCGGCGAAGGCGGCGGAACGGGCGAGGTGGCGCAGGACGAAGGCGAGTCCGAGCCGGTGGTCCGAGTCGGGGTTGAGGGCGATCAGCGCCCGCCAGGCCTCGGCGGCCTCCTCCAGCTCGGCCACGGAGGCGTCGGTGCGGCTGAGCTGGCCGGCCCGGTTGCCGAGGGCGGCCTCCAGGAAGTGCCGGGCGGTCGGGTCGCCGGGGGCGAGCTCCATGCTCTTCTGCAGCAGGTCCAGGGCGCGGGTGTAGTCCTTGTCCTCGTTGTTGATCTTGCGGGCCCACTGGGCGTACGTGGCGCCGAGGTCGCCGCGCACCTCGGGGTCGTCGGGGGCCAGCGCGTACGCCTTCTCCAGCAGTTCGGCCGCGCCGGCCTGGTCGTCGACGGTGCTCTTGAGCAGCGCGCGGGCGGCCCGGACGCCGCACTCGGCGGCGATCGTGGCGGCGTCGGCCGGCAGTGCGGCGCCGGGGACGGCCCCGGCGCGGGTGAGGCAGTCCAGGGCCTCGCGCCAGTCCTGGTTGCGGTGGTGCGCACGGGCCTGGCTGACCAGGGACACGCCGAGAAGTTCCTGCCAGTCCTCGCCGCGCTCGCCCTCGGCCACCCCGTCCAGGGCGGCGACGGCAGCGGCCTGACGGCCCTGCAACTGCAGGTAGTGCTGCGGGCCGAGCGCACCGAACAGGCTGAGGGCCCGGGCGATCGGCGGTGCGTCCGGACCGGCGGCGCGCCGCCGGTCCCCGACGGCCCGCTCGAAGGCCTCGGCCCAGGCTGCGGGTCCGGGCCGGGCGCGGAGCAGCCGGTCGAGCGTGGGGCCGACCGTCAGCCGGCGGGCGGGGCAGCCGGGCAGGGATATCCGGACGTCCTCCTGGGCGAAGGCGTCGGCGCTGTGGGCCTCCATGCCGAGGAGCAGCGTCCAGGCGGTGACCTCGTCGCCGCTGCGGCCGACGGCGCGGTCGAGGACGCGCAGGTCGTCCCGGAGGCGGTCGATGAGCCCGGTGCGGGCGGCGGCCAGCCGCTGCGGTTCGGCGGTGCGGCCGGTGATCCGGGCCGACTCGGCCCACAGGTCGGGTTGGTGCAGGGCCGCGACCAGGCAGCCGAGCGTCCAGGCCCAGACCTCCTCGTCGGCCGTACCGGAGCCGGACGTACCCGAGCCGGCGGGGCCCGAGTCGACGGCACCGGAGCCGGCCTCACCGGGGGCCGGGGCGGCGGCCGCCGCGAGCCGGTACCCGGCCAGGCCGAGGGCGTGCAGCAGCCGGGGGTGCGCCGGGTCCTTCAGCAGCAGCTCGCGGTAGGCCTCCCAGGCCTCGCGGTGGCGGCCCTCGGCCGCGTACTGGTGCGCCTCGTGCTCGGCGAGCACGACGAGCGTGCCCGCTGCCTGCGGGTGTTCGGGGGCGAGGGTGAGGGCCTGGCGCAGGTCACCGGCGGCGCGGCCGGGCTGCCCGGCGGCGAGGGCGGCACCGGCCCGCCGGACCAGGACGGCGGCGCGGACGGCGGTGGCGTCGGCCGGCAGGTCGGCCAGCGCCTCGTCGTGGCGGCCGAGTTCGGCGCGCAGCAGGGCGAGGTCGAGCCGCACCGGTGCGGCCGCGGCGCTGTCGCCGAGCGCCGCGGCCCAGGCGGCCAGGACGGGTTCGGCCTGCTCGGGTGCGCCGACGCGGCGGGCGCAGTCCAGGACGGCGCGCAGCGCGGGGCCGGCGCAGCGGACGCAGCGGGGTGCGCCGGTGCCCTCGGGCGCGTGCAGGTGGTCGGCGCAGGCCTCGCGGCCGCAGCCGCCGCAGGCGCCGGTGGTGGTCGAGGTCCGGTCGCAGACCGCGCAGTCGCCGGCGCGGCCGGCCGCGGAGGACCGGTCGGCCCGGGTGGCCGCGGTCAGGAAGTGCCGGTACCAGTCCAGCGCGGCGGCCCAGTTGCCGGCCCGTTCGGCGAGCAGGGCGCGCAGTCGGGCGACCGCCGGGTCGCCGGCCGGGTCGGGCGGGCCGAGCAGGGCGATCGTCTGGGCCGGGCGGCCGGCCAGCAGGGCGACGGCGGCGAGGTGGTAGCGGTCGCGCAGGCCGCCGCCTGCGTCCAGCAGGGTGGCGGCCGTCTCCGGCGCGCCCTCGGCGAGGGCGAGGGCGGCGCGCAGCCGGGCCTGCCGGTGGGTGAGGGCGCCGGGCAGGGTGTCGGCGAGGGCGAGCGCGGCGGTGGCGCGTTGCCGTGCCTCGGGACGGTCGCGGCCGGTGGCCAGCAGGTGGGCGGCCTCGCGCAGGGCGGCCTCGCGCAGCGCCGCGCGGTAGCCGGGGGCGGCCGGGTGCTCGGTGGTGGCCCGCTGCCAGAGCTCACGGGCGGCGACCGGGTCGGCGGCCAGGCGGGTGCGGGCGAGCCGGTCGCGGGCCAGGGCCCGGCGCTCGCGCAGTTCGTCGTCGTCGAGGGGCTCCCAGCGGGCGAGGGCGCCGGCCGGGTCGTCGGTGCGGGCGAGGGCGAGGCCGTGGTGGAAGGCGGCGATCCGGGTCCAGCGGGAGCCCGGGTCGGTGTCGGACTCGGCGCGCAGCAGCGGCTCGGCCTCGGTGGTCCGTCCGGCGGCGAGCAGGGCGGCGGCGAGCCGGATCCGGGCGGGACGCCAGCCGGGGGCCTGGTCGAGGCCGGCGCGGTAGTCGGCGGCGGCCTCGGCCGGGCGCTCGGCCCGTTCGTGGACCAGGGCGAGGCCGAACCGGGCCGGGGCGTGGGCGGGTTGGAGGGTCAGGGCGGCGGTGAACTGCTCCCGGGCCTGATCGTCGGCGCCGAGCAGCAGGGCGAGCCGGCCGAGGGCGTAGCGGGGGCGGGGGTCGGTCGGGGTCTCGACGGCGGCGGACGCGAGGTCGGTCCAGGCGGCCTCGGTGCTGCCGAGCCGCTGCCTGGCCAGGCCGCGGAAGAGCAGGCTGTCGGTGCGCAGCGCCGGGCCGCGGCCCCAGGGGGAGGGTTCGCCGGGGCCGCGCCGCAGGGCCTCGTCGAAGGCGGCGACGGCGGGTTCGTCCCGGTGCAGGGTGTACAGCTGGGCACCCCAGCGGAACCACAGTTCGCCGCTGCCGCCGGGGGCCGCGGCGGCGAGCAGCGCCTCGGCCTCGGCGGCCCGGTCGGTGTCGCGGAACAGGGCGGCGCGGGCGAGCACCGGCCAGTCGCGGCCGGGCAGGGCGGCGAGGACGCGGACGGTGGTGTCCTCGCGCTGTCCGGGGTCGCCCTCGCGGCAGCGGCGTTGCAGCCAGTCGACGGTCCGGGCGGCGGTCTCGGCCTCCTCGCCGGGTTCGGCGCCGGCGGCGGTGGCCCGCAGGAGGGCGAGCAGTGGTCCGAGGTCGCCGTCCGGGGCCTGCATCCGTTCCTCGGCGAGGCGGCACAGGGTCCACCGGGGCAGTCGGCCGGCCGGGTCGGCGAGCAGCGGGAAGGCCTCGCGGTAGAGGGCGAGGGCGGCCGGCCGGTCGCCGGTGGGGAGGGTGGCCTCGGCCTGGCCGATCAGTGCGAGGCCGCGCTGCGGGCCGAGTTCGGCGGGCCCGGTGGCGAGGCTCCCGGCCAGTCGGGCGTAGCGGCGGCGGGCCTGGGCGGTCTTGCCGGCGGCGAGCCGTTCGGCGGCCGCGGTCAGGGCCTTCGCCACCGTGTCGGCGTCCAGGGCCCGTCGGCGGCGGGCCAGTACGACGACGGCCGCACCGGCCAGTGCCACCACGATCAGCAGCACCGCTAGCAGCGCCATGCACCGTCCCCCTGTGTCAGGATGTCGTCCGCTCATGATCAAAATGGCGCGGGCGACCATGAGTTGACGTCGTGTCGTGATGTTGCTCGGGCGCCATCAGAATAGGCCCTCGACCGGACAGACGAACAGGAAAGAGCACTATCCTGGGCAACGCATCAGCAGGGCGTGAACAAGCGCGTCAACAGCGGTCATAAGCGTCGAGCGGTTCAGAAGCGTCGGGGGTCGTGTGTCCGAGTCGCGTTGGGTGCCCGGGCTCCGGTTCGGGCCGGAGTTCGACCCCGAGCAGTACGAACTCCTGGAATTCCACCACCGGGGCGGCGAAGCCGAGGTGTGGCGGGCGGTCCGGACCGGCCACAACGGCCGCAAGGAACTGGTCGCCGCGAAGATCATGCTGGAGCGCGACCCGTCCGAGGTCCGGCGCTGGCTGGGGCGCTGGGACGACGTCTCGCACAACGCCCATCGACTGGGCGTCACCGACCTGGTGGTGCCCAGCTTCCTGCTCGGCCCCTCCCCGCACCGGCCCGGGGCGGTGCCCTCCGGCGGGCTGCTCGGCTACCAGATCTCGCCGTGGGTCGAGGGCGTGCCGCTGCACACCTGGGCCCGCGCCCAGCGCGGCGGTCCGGCGGCGGTGGCCGAGGTGCTGTCCCGGCTCTGCCGGATCGTCGACGACCTGCACCGCAAGCGCTGGGTGCACCGCGACATCTCCCCCGCCAACGTCCTGGTGGACGGCCAGGGCCAGGTCAAGCTGATCGACCTGACCTTCCTCGCCCCGCTCGACCACACCCTGACCGTCGCGGTGTTCACCCCCGGGCACGTCCCGCCGGAGGCCGAGCAGGTGGGCGGCTTCCCGACCCTCGCCAAGGACCTGTTCGCGGTCGGCACCCTCGCCCGTACCCTGCTGCTGCCCGACCACGGCCGGCTCGACCACCGGCTCGCCGCCGAACAGGCCCGCGCCGAACTGCTCGCGGCCGGCTACGCCGACGAGCTGGCGCGCTGGGCGTGCGAACCACTGGCACGCGACCCGGAACGCCGCCCCGCACCGCTCGGCCCGTGGGTCGCCCGCGGCCGCGAACTGCTGCGCTCCCACCGGCCGGTGGCCCGCACCGCGGGCCTGGCCGTGCTGCCCGACCGGGCCGGGCGCCCACTGGTGGTCACCGGCGGCTCCGAGGGCACCGCACTGACCGGCCCCGGCCACCCCGGACAGCGCCTTCCGGCCGGCCAGGGCCCAGGAGCCGTACGGGAGTTGACGGCCGGCTGGGCCGGGCGCCAGGGCGAGCTGGTGGTCTGCGCCGAGGACCGCGGCAACACCCTCTGGATCGGCACCTCGGCCGGCTGGTGGGAGGCGGCGCGCGGCGTCAACGGGCTCGCGGGGGCAGTCGGTCCGGGCGGGGAGATGACGGCGTGGACGGCCGTCGGCGGCGCGCTGCGCTCCTACCGCTGGGCACCCGGCCTCACCCTCACCGGCCAGGAGCTGCCCGGCTGCCCCGCCGACCGGGTGCTCGCGGCCATCGAGGAACGGCCCGGCTGCTGGCTGGTCCTGGTCGAGCACCGCGGCCGGATCCTGAGCTGGCGGCCCGGATCCGCCGAACCGCCCGCCCCGCTCGGCCCCGACGGCGCCCTGCGCGCCGGGGCGCTGGCCCGCGCCTCCGGCGGACCGCAGGCAGCCACCCTGCGGCCGGACGGCTCCGTCCAGCTGCACGCCCTCGGCTCCACCGGGCCCGGCACCCAGATCGGCGACGGCGAACCCTCCCTCGACATCGCCATGGTGGGCCACCGCGGCGGCCCCACCGTCGCCCTGGCCGGCGCCGGCGGCGTCCGGCTGCGACTGCCCGCCGGCGGCGCCTCCCGCCGCCCGCGCTGGTGGCGCCCGACCCTGCGCCCGGCCACCCGGGTCGCGCTGGCGATGGGCGACGACTGGCGGCTCTGCCTGGCCGCGGTGGTCGAGGGCGAGCTTCAGGTCTGGCAGGAGGACGCGGCGTACCGCTGGCAGGCGGTGGAGCTGCCGGAGGGGGCCTGAGCCGCACGGCCCGGGGCCCGGCCCGGCCCGCTCCGGTGGCGAAGGGTCAGGCTTGCGACAGTACGTGCACCGGGCCGACCGCGCTCACGTACGCCTCGCCGCCGGCCGGCCAGGACCGTTCCGAGGCCGCGACCAGGATGTCGGGCAACCCGGATGCCTCGGGCCGGAGTTCGACGCGGTGGTCGTGGCCCCGGAAGTCACTGTCGAGGACCTTCGCGGGGAAGGAGCCCGCCACCGGTTCTGCGGTGAGCCGGAGTTGGCCCGGACGGAGCAGGGCGAGGCCGCTGCGGAGCGCCGGGACGGGCCCGGCCAGCGCAAGGGCGCCGAGGGCGGTGTGGGCCTCGACCTCCTTGATCTCGGCGGGGATCAGGTTCGCCTCGCCCAGCACCCGGGCCACGGCGGCGTCCGTCGGGCGGTGGTAGAGCTCGTCGGGGCTGCCGGACTGGGCGATGCGGCCGTCGCGCAGGACGGCGACGGTGTCGGCGAAGGAGAGCGCCTCGTCCTGGTCGTGGGTGACCAGGACCGCCGTGGTCCCGGACTGCCGGAGCGTGGCCGCGACTTCACGGCGCAGCTGTGCGCGCAGGGTGGCGTCCAGCGCGGCGAACGGCTCGTCCAGCAGCAGGAGCCGCGGCCGCGGCGCCAACGCCCGGGCCAGGGCGACGCGTTGCTGCTGGCCGCCGGAGAGCTGGTGCGGGCGGCGCTCGGCCAGTCCGGGCAGGCCGACCAGGTCCAGCAGTTCGCCGACCCGGGCGCGCCGCTGTGAACGAGGCAGGCCGAAGCCGATGTTGGCGGCGACGCTCAGGTGCGGGAAGAGCGCGCCGTCCTGCGGGACGAGGCCGATGCCCCGGTGTTCGGCGGCAAGCCGGCTGCGGCCGTCGTCCAGGACGCGGCCGTGCAGCACGACCTGCCCGCCGGCAGCCGGGTGGAAGCCGGCCAGGACCCTCAGCAGGGTGGACTTGCCGCAGCCGGAGGGGCCGAGGACGCAGGCGAGGGCGCCGTCGGGCACGGTGAGGTCGATGCCGTGCAGGATCGGGCCGTGCCCGTGCGCGGCGTGCAGGTCGAGGACGGACAGACCGGTCATCGGCTCTTCCCAGGACGGCCGAGGGTTCGGCGGGTCAGCAGGAGGACGGAGGGGACGGACAGCGCGACCATCAGGGCCGCGTACGGCGCCGCGGCCCCGTAGGCGAGGCCGCTGGTGTAGACCCAGAACTGGGTGGCCAGGGTCTGGGTGCCGGTCGGGCGCAGCAGCAGGGTGGCGGTCAGCTCGGTGGAGGCGGTGAGGCCGACCATGGCGACGGCCGCGCCGAGGCCGGGCAGGACCAGAGGCAGGGTGACCCGGCCGAGCACGGCGAGCGGCCGGGTGCCGAGGGAGCGGGCGGCCTCCTCGACGCCGGGCGGGACCTGGGCGAGAGCCGCGCGGACCGCGGTGAGCGCGAGCGGGAAGAACAGCACGACGTACCCGGCGATCAGCATCGGCGGCTGCTGGTAGAGGGGCTGGGCCCAGCGCACCGCGAAGTACACCACCGAGAGCGCCACCGCGATGCCGGGCAACGCCCGGGTGAGGTAGGCGACCCGCTCGACCACGCGGGCCGGTCGGGTGCCGCGCCGCCAGCCGTACAGGGCGACCGGGACGGCCGCGGCGGTGGCGACGACGGCCGCACCGAGCGCGTACCCGAGGGTGGCGGCGGTGGCGCCCAGGACGGAGGCGGAGGGCAGGGTGGTCGAGCTGCCCTTGAGCAGCCAGTACGCCAGCGCGTAGAGCGGCACTCCGAGCGAGACGCCGACCAGCGCGGCCAGGGCGAGGAGCGCCGGGACCGTCCAGCCGCCGAGGCGTGCGGGCGGCGCGGTGCGGGCGACCGCGCCGTGCCGGGTGACGCGGGTCCGGCGGCCGGCCCAGGCCTCCAGGCCGACCAGCAGCAGGGCGAGCGCGACCAGGACCAGGGTGAGCAGCGAGGCGGAGGCCGCGTCGAAGCCGAGCTTGTACTGGGTGAACACGGCGGTGGCGAAGGTGGTGTACCGCAGCATCGCGAAGGCGCCGTACTCGCCGAGCAGGTAGAGCGAGACGAGCAGGACGCCGCCGGCCAGCGCGGGCCGGGTGAGCGGGAGGGTGACCCGCCACAGGGTGGTCAGGCGGCCGCGGCCGAGCGAGCGGGAGACCTCCTCGGCGGCGGCGTCGCCGTGCCGCAGGGCGGCCGCGACCGGCAGGAAGACCAGCGGGTAGAGCGAGCAGGTCATCACCAGCACCGCGCCCCAGTAGCCGTGGACGGAGCGGAACAGCGAGACCCAGGAGTAGCCGCGGACGAACTCCGGTACTGCCAGGGGCAGGGCGAGCGCGACGGTCCAGGCGCGACGCCCGGGCAGGGCGGTGCGTTCGACCAGGTAGGCGGCGCCGAAGCCGAGGACGGCGGTGGCGAGGGTGACGGCGGCGGTCAGGCCGAGGGTGTGCCCGAGCAGGGTGGCGATCAGCGGGCGGCCGAGCAGCCGCCGGGTCTGGTCCCAACCGGCCTGCGCGGCCTGGGCGATGACGAAGCCGAGGGGCGAGGCGACCACCGCGACGACGGCGATGGCGGCGGGTGCGAGCAGGCCGGTGGCCCGCCACCGCCGCAGCGGGGACGGGCCTTCGGATCGGAGGGGGAACGTCACTGGAGCAGACCGGCGTCCTGCAGCAGCGCCAGGGCCTGCTTGCCGTCGCCGAGCCGGGCCGGGTCGGCGACGGTGCCGATGCCGTCCAGGGCGGGCAGTTCGGGCTTGCCCTTCACCCCGTCGACGAGCGGGTACTCGTAGCTCGCGGAGTTCGCGATGACGGTCTGGGCGGGGGCGGAGGCGAGGTAGCCGAGGAAGGCCTGGGCGGCGGCCTGGTGCTTGCCGTGCTTGAGGACGGCGGCACCGGAGACGTCGACCAGTGAGCCGGGGTCGCCCTTGGGGAAGTAGTGCAGGGTCGCGTGGGTCTCGGCCGCGCCCTTCTCGTCGCGCATCCGGTAGAAGTAGTAGTGGTCGACCACGCCGCCCTCGACCTCACCGCTGTTGATCGCGTCGGAGAGGGTCTCGTTGCTGTCGTAGACCTTGGCGTTGTCCTTGAGGCCCTTGAGCCACTGCTTGGCGGCGTCCTCGCCCTTGGCCTTGAGGACCTGGGTGACGACCGGGGCGAAGTCGGTCTCGCCGGGGGCGATGCCCAGGCGCCCCTTCCACTCGGGCTTGGCCAGGTCGAGCACGGAGGCGGGCGGCGCGGTGTCGGCGGCCTTGCCGGTGGCGGCGAGGAAGGCGGCGCTGCGGGCGGAGACGCCGACCCAGTCGCCCTTGCCCGAGCTGTCGGCGGCCGGAACGGACTTGAGGGTGTCGGGGGCGACCGCGGCGAGCAGGCCCTTGTCGCCGAGGACGGTGAGCGCGGGCGGGTTCTCGGCGTAGAAGACGTCGGCCGGGGAGGCGTCGCCCTCCTGGAGGATCTGGTTGGCCAGTTCGGCCTCGTCGCCGGAGCGCAGCTCGACCTTGATGCCGGTGCGCTGGGTGAAGTCCTCGGTCAGCGCCTTGACGGTCTGTTCGTGCTGGCCGCTGTAGAGGGTGATGCTCTGGCCGGCCAGGGCGGTGCCGGAGGCTGCGGGCGCGCCGTCGGCGCTGCCGCTCGCGCTTCCCGAGCTGCCGCACGCGGTGAGCGCGAGCGCGCAGACGGCGACGAGGGACAGGCCTGCGAGGGGCCGGACGGTTCCGGGCATGGTGAGGGTCCTCCGAGGAAACGGGATCGGCCGTACGAGCCTGCGGCAGCCGCGGGGCACCGGCCTGACGGCACGAGAACCTAGAACAGGGAAGGCTTGCCTAACAAGTTTCGGAGCGTCACATCTCGGACCAGTCGCGGCCAGGTCGCGCTTCGGCCGCCGATCCCCCAAGTCAACGCAAAACACCCTTCAAGTGCAGGTCATAGCGGTCGCACACGGATGAATCGGGCGCCGTCCGGGGATCCACTGCCGGCGATCTTCACTACCGTGCGTCACGGCGGCCGGAGGTACCGGAACGGCCCGGACGCACCAAGGCCCCCGATCCACCGACGGCCGGAACACACCGAGGCTCCGGGACCCCGATCGGGGTTCCGGAGCCTCGGCCCGGCGGTGGAGAGTGGTCAGGCACCCCTGCGGATCGCCGGAAGCGACGCAGTGGAAGCGGGTCAGTGGGAGCGGGTCAGGGGGAGCGGCGCGGTGGAACCGGGTCAGCGGAAGCGGCGCAGCCGGAGGCTGTTGCCGACGACGAAGACCGAGGAGAAGGCCATGGCGGCTCCGGCGATCATCGGGTTGAGCAGTCCGGCGGCGGCCAGTGGCAGGGCGGCGATGTTGTAGCCGAAGGCCCAGAAGAGGTTGCTTCTGATGGTGGCGAGGGTGCGGCGGGAGAGTCGGATGGCGTCGGCGGCGGCGAGCAGGTCGCCGCGGACGAGGGTGAGGTCGCCGGCTTCGATCGCGGCGTCGGTGCCGGTGCC
>NZ_JBHWBZ010000083.1:0-32576 GCF_042735475.1 Kitasatospora sp. NPDC059577
CCCGGGCCGCCCCGCCGAGTCACCCTCCGGTAGACGCCCGATCTGTCAACGGGGTTTAGGCGAGCGCCGTCGACATCAAGACCTACCAGGTGCTGCGCACGCTCGCCGGGCGGGTGCGGCAGGTGGTCGACCCCGCGCGGCTGCCCGGGGCACTGTGCGCGACGGTCGCCGAGGAGCTTCGGCTGCCCGGGGTCGCCCTCGCCGTCACCACCCGGGCCGGGCGGCGCACCCTGGCCACCGCCGGACGGCTGGACGGGCGCAGCCAGGACTTCGCACTGGTCCACAACGGTCTGCCGATCGGCGAGCTGACCGTCGGCCTGCGCGCGGGCGAGGAGCGGCTGGAGGCCAGCGACATCGACATCCTGCGCTCGCTCGCCGACCAGGCCTCCCCGGCCGTGGCCTCACTGCGGCTCCAGGAGGACCTGCAGGCCAGCCGGGAGCAGATCGTCGCCGCGCGGGAGGAGGAGCGGCGGTGGCTGCGGCGCGACATCCACGACGGGCTCGGACCGGCACTGGCCGGACTGCGGCTGCGGGTGGACAACGCCGCCACGTCGGCGGACGACGGGCTCTCGGACACGCTGCGCGGGGTCTCGGACGGCCTGGGGATGACGATCAAGGACGTCCGCCGGATCACCGACCGGCTCGGGCCCGCGCCGCTCGGCGAGTTCGGACTGGACCGGGCGGTCCGGCAGTTGGCGGACACCTTCAGCGGCACGGGACTGACCGTGACGGCGGAGCTGTCGCCGGAGCCGCTGCCGGCGCTTCCGGCGGCGGTGGAGGTCGCGGCGTACCGCATCACGGCGGAGGCGCTCAACAACGTGCTGAGGCACGCGCGGGCGCGGACGGTGCTGGTGACGCTGCGGGTGGACGACCAGGCGCTGACGCTGACGGTGCGGGACGACGGGGTGGGGTACCGGCCGGACGGGGACTCCCCGGTGGACGGCGGCGGGGTGGGGCTGCGGTCGATGGCGGACCGGGCGGCGGAGATCGGCGGCCACTGCTCGATCCGGACGCTGCCGTCGGACCGGGGCACCCAGGTGCTGGCGGTGCTGCCGCGCTCGGCGACGACGGACCGGTGACGGACCGGACGGCGAGCGGCGAACGGCAGTGGGCAGTCGGCGGTCCGGTCCGGTCCGGTTCACGGCAGATACAGGACAGCGAACGACGAACAACACACGACGAACAGCTGACAGATTTCGAAATCTGTCAGCTGTTCGTTGTCATTCGTCGACTGGGATCAGCCGTCAGGGACGGTCAGCCACCGGGGATCGGCGGCGTCGCACAGGTGCCGGGCTGGCAGCCGATGCCGCCTCCGCCGTCCGGTGTCGGGGTCGGGGTCGGGCGCGGTCCGGGGGACAGCGCGTTGCTGCCGCCGGACGCCGGGGCCGAGGACGAGCAGGCATGGCGCACAGCCGTGGCCGCCGCGATCACGCCCGCCAGGACGCCGGCCGCACAGATCGCCGTGGTGAGCGGGTTCGTTGACATGAGGTGGCACTCCTTGATCTTCCAAGAGACCGATCGAGGTCGATCGCCCGGTCTCAACTCTGCGGACGGACGCGCCCCGAGCGCATGGGCTTGGTGTCCCATTCCGGTCCCGACTCGGCGCCGGGGGCGCCGATCCGGCCCAGCACGAAGGTCACCGGTTCGCGCGATCCGGCCCGGAGGCCGTACCGCTCCTTCGCCCTGACGTAGACCAGGTCGCCGGCCCGCACGGGCACCTCGCCGAGTTCGCCGAGGAAGGCCCCGGCCCCGGACAGGACCAGCAGGAAGGCGTCGGCCGCGCGGTCCTCGTACGGCCCGCAGAGGCCGCCGGGGTCGAGGTCCACGACACCCACGTCGACCTGCCGCCAGGTCTTGGCGGACTCCGGGCCCGAGCGCTGGGCCGGGATGGCTCCCCGGGAGGGGGTGGGACGGACGGTGAGCACGGTGGTCGGCGCTCCCCGGACGGCGGTGAGCCGGCAACTGCTGCCGGGCCGGTGGTGCATCGCGTCGCCCGGGGAGAGGATCCGGCCGGCCGCGAACAGTCGACCGGACAGCACCACGGTCACCGACTCGGCCGACTCGTAGGGGAGTTGGTCGACCCGCACGCCGGGCGGCAAGGTCTCGACGGTCAGCCCGGCGCGGACGGCGGGCCGCTGGTCCGGGTCGATCAGCCGCCGGAGGACGGGCGCGGTGCGGGGGACGGCCGCTGGTACGACGATCACGAGAGGTCTCCTCGAACAGGGACTGGCAGGGCCGGTCGGAGACGGACGGGTGGGTCAGGGCCGGTCCCGGCGGGCCGCGCGGCGCCGGGCCAGGGCAGCGCGGGTGCCGGCGGTGTGCCGGGGGACGGCGAGGGTCAGGCAGAGCAGTTCGGCGCCGAGCGGCCCGGCTTCGAGCTGCAGCGTGCGGCCCCGACGGGCCAGCAGCAGATCGCCTTCGGAGGCGAGGTGGTCCGGCTCGTCGGTGAGCCGGCCGACCACGGCGGCGCCGCGCAACACGTGCAGGACGGTCTCGGCATCGGGCCGCCCGGTCAGCTCGTGGTGGGCACCTGGGCTCAGCCGCAGGTGGTCGAAGGCCTCGCAGGCGCTGGCGAGCATCGGGCGCCGGGCCAGGGAGCGGATCCGGACGCGTTCGCCGTTCGGGCCGAGGACGACCATGGCGGCGCCGGTGTCGGTGGTGACGATCATGCGGGTTCATCTCCGCTCGAAGGGGTGCGGACGTCGGCGGGGACGGTCAGGACGGCGTGGAAGTACTCCATCCCGGCGGTGCCGGCGGTGAGGACGGTCCGGGTGCCGAGCGGGAGGACCACGGCGGTGCCCTCGACGAGGGGGATGCCGCGGTCGCGCGGCCCGTCGTCACGGTCGTCCGGCGAGGCGTCGCGCCGCAGTGCGTTCCCGGGAGGTTCGGCGAGTCCGGAGCCGGCGGTGACGTAGAGCGCGTGCTCGACGCCGTCGGCGGCCACCTCGGTGCTGCGGCCCGGTTCGAGCCGTTGCAGGCCGACGCCGCGCAGCGGTCCCGCGAGCATGCGGCCGGGGTCGACGGCGCCGCGTCGGCGCAGGTCGGTGATGACGGTGCCCGGCATGTCGGGCGCTCCTTCCGGTCGCCGGCGGGCCCTGCGGTCCGCCTCTGCGATCCACGGTCCGGCGCCCGCTGTCCCGGCCGCACGGGGGTTGCGTCCCGTCCCGTTCCCGACGTGATCCCGGCTCGTTCCCGACGTGATCCCGGCCCGCGCCGGGCCCGATCCCGGTCGCTTCCCGGCCCGATCCCACGCGTTGCCCGACCCGATCCCGGCCCGGTCCCGACCGGACCCCGGCCCGGCCCAGGTCGGCCCTCGCCGACCCCGGGCCCGGGCCCTCCCGGCCCCCGGAACGACGTACGGTGGAACCGGAGGCCGTGTCATGCACGTCACCGGATCCCACTTCACCCACTTCACCGACCGCACCGACGCCGGCCGGCGGCTGGCCGCACGCCTCGGGGGCTTCGGCGGCCCCGGCACCGTCGTCGTGGCGCTGCCGAGGGGCGGGGTGCCGGTGGCCGCCGAGGTGGCCGCCGCGCTCGGGGCGCCGCTGGACATCTGCGTGATCCGCAAGCTCGGCGTGCCGTACCAGCCCGAGCTGGGCATGGGGGCGATCGGCGAGGACGGCGTCCGGGTGCTGAACGAGCAGGTCATCCGGCTCGCCTCGGTCACCGATGACCAACTGGCGGGGGTGGAGCGGCGCGAGCGCGCCGAGCTGGAGCGGCGGGCCCGCCGGTACCGGGGCGACCGCCCGCCCGCGGACGTGCGCGGGCGCACGGTCGTCGTGGTGGACGACGGCATCGCCACCGGGTCCACCGCCCGGGCGGCCTGCCGGATCGTCCGGGCGCGGGGCGCGGCCCGGGTGGTGCTCGCCGTACCGGTGGCGCCCGTGGACTGGACCGACCGCCTGGAGGAGGTCGCCGACGAGCTGGTCTGCGTCGACACGCCGTCCCCGTTCTTCGCGATCGGCGAGTTCTACGCCGACTTCTCGCAGACCGAGGACGAGGAGGTGCTGCGGCTGCTCGCCGAGGCCCGCGCGCGGGAGCGGGACGGGGCCGGGGACGGGATCGATGAGGGCGGGGAGCGGGCCGGCGGCGAGGAGAGCGGGGACGAGTCCGGGGACGGGGTCGACCGCGAGCTGGTACTGCCCGCAGCCGGGGCCGGCCTCGCGGGCCGGCTGACCGTCCCGGCGGGCGCGTGCGGCGTCGTGGTCTTCGCGCACGGCAGCGGCAGCGGGCGGCGCAGTCCGCGCAACCGCCACGTCGCCGACCGGCTGAACCGGGCCGGGCTGGCCACGCTGCTGTTCGATCTGCTCACCGAGACGGAGGAATCGGACCGGCGGAACGTGTTCGACGTCGGGCTGCTGGGCTCCCGGCTGACCGCCGTCGCCCGGGGGCTGGGTGCCGGGAACGGCACCGGGGACGCCCTCGTGCCCGAGACCCGGGGCCTGCCGCTCGGCCTGTTCGGCGCCAGCACCGGCGCCGCCGCCGCGCTGCACACCGCCGCCGAACTGGGCCCGGCCGTGCGCGCCGTGGTCTCCAGGGGCGGCCGCCCGGACCTCGCCGGGGCGGAGGCACTGGGCCGGGTCAGCGCGCCGACGCTGCTCGTGGTCGGCTCCCTGGACACCACGGTCCTCGACCTCAACCGGCGGGCCGGAAGCCGGCTGCGCTGCGAGAGTGAACTGGTGGTGGTGCCGCGCGCGACCCACCTGTTCGAGGAGCCCGGAGCCCTCGACGAGGTCGCTGAGCTGGCCCGGAACTGGTTCCTGCGACACCTCGCCGGGCGCCGGTCCGACGCCCGGAACCCCTGAACGACCCGTGAACACCGATTGCGCAGACTTCGTGCATCACCCCGGATCGGCAGCACATTTTGCGCAGTACGAGCTGGGAAAATCTGTTCAGCTTGTACACATTGAGCAGTGAAAAACCGACCTGTTGCCCAACCACCCCGACAGGAGCAAGCTCTCCGCAACCGCACCGCCCACCCATCCGCGGTGTGGCCGCGATCCAGCGGAAGCCTCAAAGCCGAGGCCCGAAGTGGAGGAACGACCGATGACCACGCAGTCCCACGCCCTTGAGCTGACCCCCGAGGAGCGCGAGGCCGGTCTTGACGCCGACCAGCTGCGCCGCCTCGTCGGCCTCGTCGAGCACGACGCGGCCGCCGACCCGTTCCCGGTCACGGCCCAGGACGCGGTCGTCTTCGTCGTCGGCAACGCCACCCAGACGGCCCAGTTCTACCAGGTCGTGTTCGGCATGGAGCTGGTCGCCTACTCCGGTCCGGAGACCGGCCGCCGCGACCGCAAGGCGTACGTGCTCCGCTCCGGCTCCTGCCGCTTCGTGATCAAGGGCGGCGTCCAGCCGGGCAGCGCCCTGCTGGACCACCACCGCCGCCACGGCGACGGCGTCGTCGACCTCGCCCTGGAGGTTCCGGACGTCGACAAGTGCATCGAGCACGCCCGCGCGTCCGGCGCCACCGTCCTGGAGGAGCCGAACGACGTCTCGGACGAGAACGGCACCGTGCGCCGCGCGGCCATCGCCACCTACGGCGAGACCCGGCACACCCTGATCGACCGCTCCCGCTACCACGGCCCCTACCTGCCGGGCTACGTCGTCGCCGAGAGCAAGGTGAAGCACCCGGAGGGCTCGCCCAAGCGCCTCTTCCAGGCCCTCGACCACGCCGTCGGCAACGTCGAGCTGGGCCGGATGGACGAGTGGGTGTCGTTCTACAACCGCGTCATGGGCTTCGTGAACATGGCCGAGTTCGTCGGCGACGACATCGCCACCGAGTACTCCGCGCTGATGTCCAAGGTCGTCGCCAGCGGCAACCACCGGGTGAAGTTCCCGCTCAACGAGCCGGCCATCGCCAAGAAGAAGTCCCAGATCGACGAGTACCTGGAGTTCTACACCGGCCCCGGCTGCCAGCACATGGCGCTCGCCACCAACGACATCCTCACCACCGTGGACGTGCTGCGTGCGCGCGGCGTGGAGTTCCTCAACACCCCCGACGCGTACTACGACGACCCGGAGCTGCGCGAGCGGATCGGCAAGGTCCGGGTGCCGATCGAGGAGCTGAAGAAGCGCGGCATCCTGGTCGACCGCGACGAGGACGGCTACCTGCTGCAGATCTTCACCAAGCCGATCGGCGACCGCCCGACCGTCTTCTACGAGTTCATCGAGCGCCACGGTTCGCTGGGCTTCGGCAAGGGCAACTTCAAGGCGCTCTTCGAGTCCATCGAGCGCGAGCAGGACCGACGCGGCAACCTGTGAGCGTCGGAGAGCTCTGACGAACGGTCGAGGAGGACCACGGAGATGGCGTACTACCGGCAGCTGGGCAGCATCCCGCCCAAGCGGCACACCCAGCACCGCACTCCCGAAGGCGGCTTGTACTACGAGGAGTTGATGGGCGAGGAGGGGTTCTCCTCGGACTCCTCGCTGCTCTACCACCGGGGCATCCCCTCGGCCGTCGTCAACGCGGTGCCGTGGGAGCTCCCGGACCAGTCCACGGTGCCCAACCATCCGCTGCTCCCCCGTCACCTCAAGCTGCACGACCTGTTCGCGGCCCAGGAGTGGAAGTCCGCGGACGTCGTGAGCAGCCGTCGGCTGGTCCTCGGCAACGGCGACGTGCGGATCTCGTACGTCGCCGCCGGGGCCCCCAGCGAGCTGTACCGCAACGGACTCGGCGACGAGTGCGTGTACGTGGAGTCCGGCTCGGGCACGGTCGAGACGGTGTTCGGCTCGATCGAGGTCGGCCAGGGCGACTACGTCATCATCCCGCGCGCCACCACCCACCGCTGGGTGCCCGCCGGTGACGAGCCGCTGCGCGCGTACTGCATCGAGGCGAACAGCCACATCACCCCGGTCAAGCGCTACCTCTCCAAGTACGGCCAGCTGCTGGAGCACGCGCCGTACTGCGAGCGGGACTTCCGCGGGCCGGTCGGCCCGCTGGTGGTCGACGCCCCCGGGGACGTCGACGTGCTGGTCAAGCACCGCGGCCCGCACGGGGTCTCGGGCACCCGCTACACCGTGCCGCACCACCCCTTCGACGTGGTCGGCTGGGACGGCTGCCTGTACCCGTACGCCTTCAACATCCGGGACTTCGAGCCGATCACCGGCCGGATCCACCAGCCGCCGCCGGCGCACCAGGTGTTCGAGGGCAACAACTTCGTGATCTGCAACTTCGTCCCGCGCAAGGTGGACTACCACCCGCTGTCGATCCCGGTGCCCTACTACCACGCCAACGTGGACAGCGACGAGGTCATGTTCTACTGCGGCGGCGACTACGCGGCGCGCAAGGGCTCGGGCATCGGCCAGGGGTCGATCTCGCTGCACCCCGGCGGGCACACCCACGGGCCGCAGCCGGGCGCGTACGAGCGCAGCATCGGCGCGGAGTTCTTCGACGAGCTCGCCGTCATGGTGGACACCTTCCGCCCGCTGGAGCTCGGCGAGGGCGGCCGGGCGAGCGAGGACGACAACTACGCCTGGACCTGGGCCGGTCGGGGGCCCGGGCGATGAACGGCCTGCCTCCGGGGGGTGCCATCCCCGAGCTGTTCCACGGGCTCTTCGACGACGCGGCGGTGTTCCCGCCGGGGAACCTGCCGGTCGCCGAGGCGGTACCCGCGCACCGCGTCCACCGCGCGGCCTGGTACGCCGAGGCGGTCGGCCCGCTCCTCTGCGGGGCGGGCCGGCTGGGCGAGCTGGCCGCGGCGGTGGCCGCCGGCCCGGCGGTGACGGCCGCCGCGGGCGGTTCCGCGGGGGCGGGCGGTCCGGCGGGGGCGGGCGTCGCGCCGCTCAGGGTCGGGCTGGTGCTGCCGGGGGGCAGCGCCGAGCTCGCCGGGGCGCTCGCCGCCGCCGCGCCGTTCGGACTGGCCGGCGTCGAACTGGCCACCCGGGACGCCGCCGAGGCGGTCGCCGCACTGGACCGGCTGCTGCCGCCGAACGTCCCGGCCGCCGTCGAACTCCCGCGCGAACTCCTGCGCGGGGACGACCTGGACGCCGTCCTGGACGTGCTGGTGGACAGCCCGTACCGGGCGAAGTTCCGCACCGGCGGCCTGGTCGCCGAGGCCTTCCCGGACGAGGCGGAGCTGGCCGCCTTCCTGACCGGCTGCGCGCAGCGCGGACTGCCGTACAAGTGCACGGCGGGACTGCACAACGCCGTCCGGCACACCGACCCGGAGACCGGGTTCGAGCACCACGGCTTCCTGAACGTGCTGCTGGCCGCGCAGGAGACCGACCCGGCCGCAGCCGTAGCGGTGCTGGCGGAGCGCGACGGCGAAGCCCTGGCCAAGGCGGTGCACACACTGACGGATCGTCAGGTTACCGTGATCCGCAACTCGTTCACCGCCTTCGGCACCTGCAGCATCGCCGAGCCCCTGGGCGACCTGGCCGCGCTCGGCCTGCTCTCGTCGCCCACTCCACCGCACCAGGAGGACCGTTGACCACCCCCCGCAGCTGGCTCGCCAGCGCCCAGGACTCGCCGTTCGGCGTGCACAACCTGCCGTACGGCGTCTTCACCGCCGCCGACCAGCCCGGTCGGCGCCGGATCGGCGTGCGCGTCGGGGACTTCGTGCTGGACGCCGGGGCGGCCGCCCGCGCGGCCGGCGCGCCCTCGGCACTGCTGGAGGCGGACTCGCTCAACCCGCTGATGGCGGCGGGGCGTCCGGTCTGGACCCGGGTGCGGGCGGACCTCACCGGGTGGCTCACCGACGAGTCCTTCCGCGAGGCGCTGTCGCCGGCGCTGCTGCCGGTGGACGAGGTCGAACTGCACCTGCCGTTCCAGGTCGCCGACTACGTCGACTTCTACGCCTCCGAGCACCACGCCACCAACCTCGGCCGGATCTTCCGCCCCGGCTCGGAGCCGCTCACGCCCAACTGGAAGCACCTGCCGATCGGTTACCACGGACGGGCGGGCACCGTCGTGGTCTCCGGCACGCCGGTGGTGCGGCCGCACGGGCAGCGCAAGGCGCCCGCCGACCCGGCGCCCACCTTCGGACCCTCGCGCCGCCTGGACATCGAGGCCGAGGTCGGCTTCGTCGTCGGCGCGCCCTCGGAACTGGGCCGGCCGGTCACGCTGGACGACTTCCGCGAGCACGTGTTCGGCGTCTGCCTGCTCAACGACTGGTCGGCGCGCGACATCCAGGCCTGGGAGTACGTGCCGCTCGGCCCGTTCCTCGGCAAGTCCTTCGCGACCTCGATCTCGCCGTGGATCGTCCCGCTGGACGCACTGCAGCACGCCCGGGTCACGCCGCCGGCACGCGACGTCGAGCCGCTGGCGTACCTGGACGACCGGGGCGGCGAGCCGTGGGGCCTGGACCTGGCGATGGAGGTCCGGCTGAACGGGCACCTGGTCTCCCGCCCGCCGTTCGCCGGGATGTACTGGACGGCGCAGCAGCAGCTGACCCACATGACCGTCAACGGCGCCTCGCTGCGCACCGGCGACCTGTTCGCCTCCGGGACGGTCAGCGGGCCGGAGCCGGAGACCCGGGGTGCGTTGATCGAGCTGACCTGGAACGGCGAGGAGCCGCTGAAGCTCCCGGACGGCACCACCCGCACCTTCCTGGACGACGGCGACGAGGTCGTCATCACCGCCACCGCGCCCGGGGCGGACGGCACCGTGGTCGGGTTCGGCGAGGTGACCGGGCGGGTCCGCGGCTGACGACGGGCGCCCTCCGGACGCGTGGCAACGCCCCGCAGGGACGGGTGACCCGGGATCGGGGGCGACCCGTCGCGGTTTCCCATGACAGCTGACAGCTGACAGATTTCATCATCTGTCAGCTGTCAGTCGTTTTCGGGGGCCGCCCCGCGCCCACCGGGGCCCACCCCCTAAAGGCCCGCGCCGCCCGTGGCGTCGATGACCCGCCCGGTCACCCAGCGCGCGTCGTCGGAGGCGAGGAAGGCGACGACGTCCGCGACGTCCTCCGGCTGACCGACCCGGCCGAGCGCGGCGACCGAGGCCGCGTGGGCCTGCGCCGCCGGGTTGCCGCGCAGCCAGCCGGCGTTGACGTCGGTGTCCACGATGCCGGGCGCGACCGAGTTCACGGTGATCCCGCGCGGGCCCAGCTGCTTGGCGAGGTTGAGGGTGAAGGTGTCCAGTGCCCCCTTGGTCGCGCCGTAGGCGATGATCTCGGGCATCGCCAGCCGGGCGGCGCCGCTGGAGATGTTGATGATCCGGCCGCCGTCGCGCAGCCGCTCCAGCCCGTGCCGCACCACGAAGAACGGCGCGCGGACGTTGACGGCGAACACCTCGTCGAACGCCTCCTCGGTCAGCGCGTCGAGCGCCGAGCTGCGCCCGATCCCGGCGTTGTTGACGATGACGTCCACCCCGCCGTCCGGCGCGTGCGCCCCGATCGCGGCGTCGAAGGCCTCCCACAGCGCGGCCGCGTCACCGTGCCGGCCGAGTTCGGCCCGCAGCGCGAAGGCGCGGCCGCCGTCCGCGCGGATGCCGGCCACCACCTCGTCCGCCGCCGCCCCGTCGCGGGCGTAACCGACGGCGACGGTGGCGCCGTCCCTCCCGAGCCGGCGGGCGATGGCCCGGCCGATCCCCCGACTGCCGCCCGTGACCAGCGCCGTCTTGCCGTCGAGCCTGTTCGCGCCCATGGCGGATCTCCCTCCGGTCGCACACCCTGAATTGTTGAGCGATCGCTCAAGAAAAACGCTAACACACACTTCTTGAGCGAGTGCTCTAAAATTCGGTGCATGACCGAGGCACCCCAAGCCCCCCGCACCAGGCGCGGCCGCCCACCGGCCTTCGACCGCACCGAAGCCCTGGCCGCCGCCACCCTGCTGTTCTGGGAGCGCGGCTACGAGGCCACCTCCGTCACCGACCTGACCACCGCCATGGGCATCCGCCCGGGCAGCCTGTACGCCGCGTTCGGCGACAAGCGGTCGCTGTTCGAGGAGGTCGTCCGCCGGTACGGCCTGTCCCCCGTCGGCGCGTTCGCGAGCGTCGCGCTCACCGAGGAGAGCACCGCGTACGGCGCCTTCGCCCGCATCCTGCGCGAGGCCGCCGCCGTCTATCCCGACCCGTCCCACCCGGCCGGCTGCCTGGTGATCTCGGCCGCCACCAACGTCTCCGCGCAGGACGCCGGGGTCCAGGCCCACCTGCGCGAACTGCGCAACGGCAACATGCGGCTCTTCGAGGCACGCCTCCACCGGGCCCGGGAGGAGGGCGAACTGCCGCCCGGGGCCGACCCGAAAGCCCTGGCGGGCTACCTCGCCGCCGTCCTCCAGGGCATGTCGCAGCAGGCCAGGGACGGCGCCACCGCCGACGACCTGGCCCGCACCGCCGAACTCGCCCTGCGCGCCTGGCCGTGACCCGCCGCACCCGCCTCCACTCCGGCACTCCGGCGGCGCTCGCGGGCGCGGCCCCCGTTCCGGCCCGGTGATCACAACTCCGCACCGCCCCCGGTACGGTGGACGGCGGCAGCGGACAACGGGGGACGGCGGACGTCGCGCGACGGCGGACGCGGACCTCACGAAGGGGACGGGAGCGGGCCCGATGAGCGCAGAGGTGGCGGAGGTCCAGGCATTCCTGGACGGCGGGGTCGGACGGATCGTGCTGAACCGGCCGCGGGCGCTCAACTCACTGACCCACGGCATGATCACCGCCGTGCGCGCGACCCTGGACGAGTGGGCCACGGACGACCGGGTGCGCGTCGTCGTCCTCACCGGCGCGGGCGAGCGCGGACTCTGCGCGGGGGCCGACATCCGCGCGATGCACGACGACGCCAAGGCCGGCGGGGCCGGCACCCGGGCGTTCTTCCGTGACGAGTACCGGCTGAACGCCCTGATCGCCCGCTACCCGAAGCCGTACGTCGCGGTGATGGACGGCATCACGATGGGCGGCGGCGTCGGCCTGTCCGCCCACGGCGCGGTCCGGATCGTCACCGAGCGCTCCACCGTCGCGATGCCCGAGACCCGGATCGGGCTCGTCCCGGACGTCGGCGGCAGCCGCCTGCTCGCCCACGCCCCGGGCGAGTTGGGCATCCACCTCGGGCTCACCTCGGCCTCGATGGGCCCGGGCGACGCACTGCTGTGCGGGTTCGCGGACCACTTCGTGCCCTCGGCGCGGATCCCGGAGCTCCTCGACGCCCTCGCCCGCGGCGCCGACCCGGCCGAGCCGGCCGCGTCGGCCACCGGCCCCACCACCGCCGACGTCGACGCCGTCGTCGCCGCCCACGCCGAGCCCGCACCGGCCGCCGCCCTGGCCGAGCAGCGCACCTGGATCGACGCCTGCTACGCGGCCGACACCGCCGAGGAGATCGTCGAGCACCTGCTGAACTCCGGCGTCCCGAAGGCGAAGGAAGCCGTCGAGCTGATCCTCGCCAACTCCCCCACCGCCGTGAAGGCCGCCCTGGCCGCGCTGCGCCGGGCCCGTACGCTCCCCTCCCTGGAGGCCGTGCTCGACCAGGAGTACCGCGTCTCCTGCGCCGCACTGGACGGCCACGACCTGGTCGAGGGCATCCGCGCCCAGGTCATCGACAAGGACCGCAACCCCCGCTGGGAGCCCGCCACGCTCGCCGGGGTGACGGCGGTCGACGTCGCCCGCTTCCTCGCCCTGCGCGAGGGCGACGAGCTGGGCTTGGCCTGACACCCCGGGGCGGGCGTTCCACCGCCCGACCGTGCGGCCACGACGCCGGTCCCGGCCCGCCCCCACCGGGGCTGGTGACCGGCGTCTCGCATATCAAGACTGGCGCGGACCAGGGCACGTCGTAGATCGTTGGGTGGTCAGGGCGCGCCCACACGGCGCCGAGCAGCGGACATGGGAGTCGACGGCGATGACCGAGACCGAGACCTACGAGACGATCCTGGTCGAGCGCAAGGGCCGGGTGGGGCTGATCACGCTCAACCGGCCCAAGGCGCTGAACGCGCTGAACACCCAGCTGATGAACGAGGTGGTCGCGGCCGCCACCGCCTTCGACCGGGACCCCGAGATCGGCTGTCTGGTGGTCACCGGTTCGGAGAAGGCCTTCGCGGCCGGCGCCGACATCAAGGAGATGCAGGGCAACCGCTTCCCGGACGTCTACCTGGACGACTGGCTGGGCCCGTGGGACCGCTTCGGCGCGCTGCGCAAGCCGGTCGTGGCGGCGGTGGCCGGCTTCGCACTGGGCGGCGGCTGCGAGCTGGCGATGATGTGCGACATCCTGCTGGCGGCGGACACCGCGAAGTTCGGGCAGCCGGAGATCAAGCTCGGCGTCATCCCCGGCATCGGCGGCTCGCAGCGGCTGACCCGGGCGGTCGGCAAGGCGAAGGCGATGGAGCTGTGCCTGACCGGCCGGATGATGGGCGCCGAGGAAGCCGAGCGGGCCGGACTGGTCTCCCGCATCGTCCCCGCCGACCAGCTGCTCGCCGAGGCCCTGGCCACCGCCGAGACCGTCGCCGCGATGTCCACCCCCACGGCGATCATGCTCAAGGAGAGCGTCAACCGCTCGTACGAGACCACCCTCGCCGAGGGCGTCCGCTTCGAACGGCGGCTGTTCCACGCGGCCTTCGCGACCGCGGACCAGAAGGAGGGCATGGCGGCCTTCGCCGAGAAGCGGCCGCCGTCCTTCACCAACAGCTGACGGCCCGCGGCTGACGGATGACGGGTGACCGTCGACGGATGACAGCTGACAGATTTCAGATGATGAAATCTGTCAGCTGACATCTGTCAGCTGTCGGCCGTCGCTCACCGGCTGTTCGCCGCGGTCATTCCTCCACCGCCGCCTCTACCGCCGCCTCCACCTCCACGGCGTGTTCCCCGACGACCTCCCCGGCCGCGCCCGTGACCGCAGCCGTGACCGCGGCCGCCTCCGCGTCCTCCTCCAGCGCCACCGTGTTCAGCCGGGCGAGCCCGCTGCGGGTCGCGGCGACCACGATCCGGTCGCCGGGCGCGAGCTGCCGGGTGCGGTCGGGCAGCCCCCACTGCAGCTGCGCGCCGCGGGCGAAGCGGACGGCGATCACCCGGACTCCGCCCGGGTCCTCCAGGTCGTGCCGGTTCAGGCCGATCAGCCCGCTGCCGTCCCCCGCCGTCAGCTCGGCGATCAGCAGCACGTGCCGGAACACCGACAGCGTCCCGCGTACCTCGCGCCCCATCAGCGCCGCCGCGAAGGCGGGTGCGGCCAGGTAGGACACCGACCGCGAGGCCGCGTTGTCCAGCGTCTTGTAGAAGTGCCCGGCGAAGTCGTCGTCGAACAGCCGCACCACCACCCGGACCTCGGGATTGCCGTGCCGCGCCTCCAGCGCCGCCTCCAGGTTGGTGGCGTCGTCGCCGCTGACGGCGACCAGCGCCCGGCTGTGCTTCAGCCGGGCCCGGCGCAGCTGCTCGTCGAACGGGCCCTCGCCCATCACGACCGGGATCCCGAGCGCCCGGACGGCGGCGACGCCGCGCGCCTGCGGGTCCCGCTCCATGCAGACCACGGGCACGCCCAGGTCGTGCAGTTGGGTCGCGACCCGGGTGCCGACGTTGCCGAGCCCGACGACGATCACGTGGTCCCGGGTGCCCGCTCCCGGGTTGCGCGGCTGGCCGCGCCGTCCGGACCCCAGCACCTCGACCGCGATGGCGGTGGCGACCGGCGCGAAGGTGATCCCGCAGATGGTGATCACCACCTGCGCGACCCGCTGCCAGATCCCGCCGGTGCCCGTCCCGGCGGCGATGTCCGCGAGCTGGTCGGGCTGGGCGGCGCCGGCCAGGTCGAGCAGCGAGATGTAGACGGTCCAGCCGAAGTTGCGGTTGAGGTACCAGAGCACGCCGAAGGCCATCAGGACAGCGGCGAGGGCGGTGAGCAGCACCAGCCGCATCCGGGCGCTGGTGAAGAAGCGCATGGTGTCGAGCAGTCGCCAGCGCAACCGCCGCCGCCAGTCGATCGGTTCCCGTGGCTCGATCCGCAGCACCTGCAGCGCGGCGGTGCCGCCCGGTTCCTCTTCCCCGGGGGCGGCTGCGGGTTCCGGTTCGCGCCGCACGCCTCCCGGGCGGACCGGCCCGTCGTCGCCGAACTCGCTGGCGAGCCGGACGAATTCGGCCGAACCGGCCTGCTGTTCGGGCAGCAGCCGGATCTTGCTGAGATCCTGCCGGTCGATCTGGTCGGCGACCACGCAGACCCGGTCGGAGGTGATGGCGTCATCGAAGGCGATGTGCAGGTACCGCCCGTCGATCTCCACCGAGTTGGGGCGTCCGAGGGCGGCGGCGGCGAACGCCGGGGCCGCCGTGGCCGATCCGGAGAGCGCGGCACCGTTCTTGAGCAGCCGTTCGATGTTCTCGCCGAGGCGCTGGTTGAACATCCGGAACACGATCCGGATGTCCGGGTTGTGGTTCTGGGCGCTGAGCGCGGCGTGGATGTTCTCCTGGTCGCTGCCCTCGACCAGGGCCAGGCCGCGGGCGGTGCCGATGGACACCGCGCGCAGGGCCTCGTCGGTGATGCTGGTGTACTCCACGACCGCGGCGACACCGTCGAGTTGCTCGATCCGCGGCGCGTGGTCGCGGGTCCGGTCGGCGACCAGGACGACGACCGGGACCTCGTAGTGTTCGACGAGTTCCAGGATCAGTCGGTGTGCCAGCGCGTTGCCCCCGCAGACGATGTAGTGCTGGCTGATCGGCTCGACCGGAGGGGTCCCCCACCCTTCAGAAGTCATACCGCCGGATGCTATCGACAGTGGGTGGCCGGAGGATGTCGTTCCGGCGACCGGGGCGGATCCCCCGAACGGCCGTATCCGACACGCGCCGCGGCGGCGGGACGGAGACGCTGGGGTTCGACTTCTGCCCCTGCCCGAGGAGTGACGCCACCGTGGTCTCACCGATCATCAACCCCGACGGTTCCCCGGTCCGGGGCCCGCTCGGCATGCTCGCCAAGGCCGCCTGGCAGGTCCTGCTGGTCGCCGGACTCGCCTCGCTCGCCCTCGGGATCG
This sequence comes from Kitasatospora sp. NPDC059577, assembly GCF_042735475.1. Classification (NCBI taxonomy): domain Bacteria; kingdom Bacillati; phylum Actinomycetota; class Actinomycetes; order Kitasatosporales; family Streptomycetaceae; genus Kitasatospora; species Kitasatospora sp. NPDC059577. The sequence goes on from NZ_JBHWBZ010000083.1 coordinate 15,877, forward strand.
TGGTCTTCTCCTGGCCCAAGGAGACCCTGATGGTGGTGGGCGTGCTGTTCGGCCTCTACCTGCTGGTCATCGGCATCGTGCAACTGGTCGCCGCGTTCGGCACCCACGCCACCACCGCGCTACGGGTGCTGGCCTTCATCAGCGGCGCGATCTGCGTGCTGCTCGGGCTCCTGTGCTTCCGCAGCGCGGCGCAGTCGGTGCTGCTGCTCGCGATCTGGATCGGGATCGGCTGGCTCTTCCGCGGCATCACGCAACTCTTCGCCGCGATCTCCGACCCGCTGATGCCGGCCCGCGGCTGGCAGGCCTTCGCGGGCGTGGCCAACACGCTGGCCGGCGTCCTGCTGATGGTCTGGCCGGTCGGCTCGATCACCGCGTTGGCCGTGCTGGCCGGCTGCTGGCTGGTGATCCTGGGCCTGATCGAGATCGCGACGGCGATCCGGCTGCGCAGCCGCGCCAAGGAGATCCCGTCGGGGGTCTGAGCGGAGCACCGTCGAGCCCGTGCCGCTTCGAGCGCCGTGCCGGTTCGACCACCGCACCGTCGAGCACCGTGCCACTTCGAGCGCCGTGCCGGTTCGACCACCGCACCGTCGAGCACCGTGCCACTTCGAGCGTCGTGCCGGTTCGACCACCGCGCCGCGGAGGCCGCGCCTGCGGCCGGAGCCGCCCGCCGCCGTCACGGACGCGGGGCGTACCCGAGCCGGAAGGTGGCGGCCTCCAGTCGTTCCGCGTCCAGGCGGACCTCGGTCAGCCGCTCGGCCAGCGCGAACGCGGCCTCGGTGTGCAGCCCGTTCCGCTCCCCGGTGAGGTCGAAGCCGCAGGCCGTCAACAGCTCGGGAATGCCGGCGGCGTCGGCGTCCGAGCCGTGCCGCTGGTCGGCGAAGAGCGGCTCGAAGTGGAGCCGGCAGCTGCCGTGCTCCCACCAGTGGAAGCTGTCCTCGGCGTTGACGTTCCGGAAGTGCGAGACCAGCCGGGTGCCGTCGGTGAGCCGGGGGACGACCTCGTGGAGGCCGCCGAGGTAGCCGTACGGCTCGATCGCGAGCGCCCAGCCGTCCAGCTCGGTGACGGCCACGAGCAGCCGGTCGTCGTCCTCGCCGAGCAGGGCCTCGGCGTCCTCGTCCTCCCCGTCGTCGAAGACCTCCCAGGCGGTGACCACCGCGTCCAGCCCGGTGACCTCGCGGCCGGACAGGGCGTCGAAGCGGCGCAGCAGTTCGTCGGCGGAGATCCCCTGGACGTGGGTGAGGCAGTAGGCCTCGCCCAGCACGGGGTAGCGGTGCTCGAACCAGGCGTAGTCGGTGGCGTGTGCGGTGGTCATGCCCCGATGATGCCGGACCTCACCGACACCACCGGTACCGGGCCGCCGGGGCCCACCTCTCGGGACCGGCCCGCGTGCTCGGGACCGGCCCGGCGGGCGGCACCTCCCCCGGGCCGGTGTGGGTTCAGAGCCAGACCGGCGCGTCCGTCCCCCACCGCCCGGGCGGGCGGGCCCAGTCGACGGGCGCGCCCGCGTAGCCGATCGGCGGCAGGGCGTGCCGCAGCCGCCCGTACGCGGAGTCGGTCTCGACGAGCCACCTCGCCGGGTCGTAGGACTCCTGCGGATCGTTCGGCCCGTGCGGCTCCTGTAGCCCGTGCGGCTCGGCGGATTCCTGTCCCGGGGTCTCCCGGGGGATGCCGTGCAGCAGCCAGGAGGCCGTGCCGGCCAGGGAGAAGCGCAGGTGGCGGCCGCCGGGGCGGCGGGTGCGCTGGTCGGTGAGGGCGCGCAGGACGGCGGCGGCGATGAGGTAGCCGGTGCCGTGGTCGAGGGCCTGGGCGGGCAGCACCCCGGGGTGGCCGTCGGGTGCGGCCTCGTGGGCGGCGATGCCGACACCGGCCTGGACCAGGCTGTCGAAGCCCCGCCGTGCGGCCCACGGGCCGGTCCAGCCCCAGGCGCAGATCTGGACGACGACCAGGTCGGGCCGGCGGGCGAACAGTGCCTCGGGGGCGAGGCCGTGGGCGTCGAGGGCGCCGGGGCGGTAGCCGGTGACGACGACGTCGGCGGTGGCGAGCAGTTCGTCGAGGACGGCGCGGTCGGCGGGCTCGGCGAGGTCGAGGCGGGTGGAGCGCTTGCCGAAGCCGGTGTCGGTGTGGGCGTCCTCGGCCTCGGGCAGCCGGGGCGAGTCGACGCGCAGGACGTCGGCGCCGAGCAGGGCGAGGGTGCGGGTGGCGACCGGCCCGGCGATCACCCGGGTGAGGTCGAGTACCCGGACCCCGGCGGCGGGCCGGTCCACCGGCGCCGCGCCGAGCGGGCGGGCGCCGGCGCCGTCGGTGGCAGGGGCCGAGCCGACGGCACCGGTGGTGCCGACCTCCAGGTGCTCCACCAGGGGGTGCACGGCCCCGCTCACCGGCGCGACGGCCACCGCGAGCGCCCCGGCCGCGTACGCGCGCTCCTGGACCTGCTCGGCCGGCAGCGCGCCGAGGACCTCCGCGAGCTGCTCGGGCCCGGCGTCCGCGGCGAGGCCGAGGGCGGCCAGCAGCCGGGTGCGGTGGTGCGGATAGTTGGCGTGGGTCCGGACCCAGCCGTCGGCTGTGCGCCAGAAGCCGGAGTGAGGGGCGAAGCTGACGGGCGTACGGCCGTCGACCGTCAGGTGCCGCTCGCTGACGAAGGCGGTGGCGACCGCGCCCTGGTCCACCCGGACGTCGGGGACGGCACCGCCGCCACGGAGGGCGGCGAGCTCGGCGGCGGCGAGCGAGCAGACCGCCACGGTCGCCCGGGCGAGCCGCCGCACCGGGAGTCCGGAGGGAAGGACCTCGTCCGGGCCCTGGAAGCGCACCCGTTCCAGCAGGTCCACCGGCCCGCCGAGGGCCGCCCAGGCGTCGGCGGTGGGCCGGTCGGCGGCCTGGCCGGTGGTGTGGCCGGTGGTGTGGCCGGTGGGACCGTCGGCGGCGTGGCCGGAGGGACGGTCGGCGGCGTGGCCGGAGGGACGGTCGGCGGCTCCGCCCGTGGCATGCACGGAACGGGTGGGTTCTGCGGGCAGCGGACGATCAGTCATGTCCGGCATTGTGCTCCCCTTCCCGGCCGCCCGCCGTGACGCCCGCCACTGGCGTCGACGGTCCCGCCGGAGCCGCTGCCGGCAGTTCCGCCGGGACCGGTGCCGACAGGCCCGAGGCGGTCGCGGCCCCGAACTCGGGGACGCCACGCTGCCGAGGCCGTCCGGGGCGACCGACCGGGGGCCGCCGGCCGCCGGGTAGGGTGCCAACCGGGGGTCGGCGTGGCCGCCCGTGGGGCAGAGCGACGCGCAGCGACCAGGGGGACGACGTGCAGGTGATCCGCCGACTCGACCTGGGGTACTTCGTCCGGCCGGCCGCCGAGGTGGGCGGCCCGGAGCCGCGGGTGGAGCCGGTGCTCGCGTACCTGGTCCGACGCCCGGAGGGACTGCTGCTCTTCGACACCGGGATCGGCGGTGGCGAACCGGAGACCGAGGCACACTACCGCCCGGTCCGCCGCCCGTTGCCGGAGGCGCTCGCCACGGCCGGGGTCTCCCTCGCCGACATCGACCTGGTGGTCAACTGCCACCTCCACTTCGACCACTGCGGCGGGAACCCGCTGTTCGCCGGCACGGCCGTCCTGGTCCAGGCGGGCGAGCTGGCCGCCGCCCGGCGCGGCGGCCACACCATCGACGCGCTGGTGGACTTCCCCGGCGCCGACTACCGCGAACTCGACGGCGAGGCGGAGGTCTGGCCCGGCGTCCGGGTGCTGCCCACCCCCGGCCACACCGAGGGCCACCAGTCGTTGCTGGTCGACCGTCCGGGCGGCCCGGTCCTGCTCGCCGGCCAGGCGTACGACTTCGCGTCCGAGTACGGGCAGGCGCTGCTCGCCCGGCAGGCGGCGCGCGAGGGCGTGGCGGCGCCGCTGCCCGGCTACCGGGCCTGGCTCGACCGGGTGGCGGAGCAGGGACCGCGCCGGGTGCTCTTCGCGCACGACCACGCGGTGTGGGAGCCCGGCGAGTAGCCGCACCGGAGGCCCGGGACGGGTTCCGGGAGGCCCGGGACGGGTTCAGAAAGTGAAGCGCAGTGAGCGGACCCGGTGGTCGAAGCTGGACGGGACGAGCTCCGGCTCACCGACCGAACGGGCCTCGGGCAGCCGGCTGAACAGCTCACGGAACAGGGCCGTCATCTCCTGCCGGGCCAGGTGCGCACCGAGGCAGTAGTGCGGGCCCCCGCCGCCGTAGCCGAGGTGGGGGTTGGGCGTGCGGGTGATGTCGAAGGACTCCGGGTCGGGGAAGACCGCCTCGTCGCGGTTGGCGGAGCCGTAGAACAACGCGACCTTCTCGCCCGCACGCAACAACGGACCGCCGGGGCCGCCGAGTTCGTGGTCGACGGCGACGGTCCGGTGGAACTGGATGATCGGCGTGGCGTGACGGACCATCTCGTCCACCGCGCCACCGAGTCGCCCGTCCAGGTCGGCGAGGAGCAGGGCCCGCTGCTCGGGGTGCGCGGTCAGCAGGTGCAGGCCGTGCGCGAGCGCGTTGCGGGTGGTCTCGACCCCGGCGACCAGCAGCAGGGTGAAGAAGGCGCCGAGTTCGCGGCCGGTGAGCCGGCGGCCGTCCACGTCGGCGGTGACCAGCGCGGAGATCAGGTCCTCGGCCGGCCGGCGGCGGCGTTCCCGGCCGATCCCGGCCACGATGGCCTGCATCCGGGCGAGCGCCCGCAGTCCGCGCCCGGGCGACCGGAGCCGGTGGCGCAACGAGCGGGCCACCCCGATGTCCGCGGACGTGCGGTTCACCAGGTCGAGGATGGCGCGCCGCGGCCGCTCGGGGATGCCCATCATGGTGCAGATCACCTGGAACGGGAGTTCGGCGGCGACCGCGGTCACGAAGTCCTCCGGACGCTCCCGCTCGATCCGGTCGACCAGGGCGACGCTGATGCGGTGGACGTCCTCCTCGACCCGGCCGAGCAGCCGCGGGGTGAACGCCCGCGAGACGATCCGGCGCAGCTGGGCGTGACGGGGGTCGTCCAGGTTGACCATCGAGTCGCCGAACAGCAGCCGGACCCATCGGGCCGGGGCCGGGGTGGTGACGCCGGGTCCGCTGAGGAAGACGGCGGACGTGCGGCTGGCCTCGACCACGTCGGCGTGGCGGACCAGGGCGTGGAAGCCCTTGCCCGTGGCGCGGTCGCCGAAGAACACCGGGCCGGGCAGGCGGCGCAGTTCGGCGAACGCGGCGGCGCGCTCGGGGGCGGGCAGCCGCCAGAAGCGCGGGTCGGCGAGGTCGGGGATCCCGGTGGTCCCGGTGGTCCCGGTGGTCCGGGCTGACTCTGCGGGCCGGGTCGGGTCGGTGGCTGCGGCAGGAGTGCCCGGGTCGGACGGCTCGGACGGCTCGGGCGGCTCGGCAACGTCGGCGAAGGACTCCGTGACTTCCGTCGGGGTCTCCAAGGTCGGACCTCCCTGCTGCTGGACGACACCACTCCGATACGCACACAACGTATCCATTCGCGCACATCTAGTGAGCACGTGGTGAGTGCTTGTCAAACCGCACCGATGGTCGTACGAGCAACCGTTCGGATCGGCGTGCACCGGGATGCGAGGACAGCCGGGCCGGGCCGGACGAGCGGTCGGCCCGGCCGCCGGGTGAGCGGCCGGGCATGGTCTCACGGGGCGGAACCGGCCAATACCGGAGGGTGCGGCCCGGGCGGAGCGGGGCGGGTGCGACGATGAGTGCCATCGTGATGACCGACCGGATCCGCCTGTTGCGCGCCGTGGTCTTCGCCGCGCTGTGCGTGGCGATGGCTGCCACCGCGCACGTCGCCATGGCCGGATCCGGGGTCTCGCCGACAGTGCTGGCCGGCGCGTTCGGGGCGGTCCTGGGACTGACCTGGCTGCTCGCCGGTACGCGGCGCGGACTCGGCGTGATCAGCGTCTGGATGGTCGCCGCACAGACCGCACTGCACCAGCTGTTCGAACAGGCCGGGGCGTTCGGCCGGGGCGGCGGCGGTCTCGGCCGGCTCACCACCACCGACTGGACCTCCCTGCTGCTCTGCAACCCGGACCACGCACCCGGCGGACTCTCGCCGGTCGAGCTGGCACGGATGGCGGGCCTCGACCCGGCCACCCCGCCGGCCACCGGCGGCCTGCGCCCCATGGCGGGGATGCACCACGGGACCGCGGGGGCGGGCGCCTCCGCCGACGGGGCGGCCGTGGACACGGGCCTGTCGGGGATGGCGGGCATGCCCGGCATGTCCCACCCGATGCCCGACGGAACGACGGTCGGCACGGCGCACGACATGGCGGGCGGCGTGGCGGGCGACCTGTCCCACGGGATGTCCCACGGCATGGCGCCCGGAATGGCCGTCGCCCACGTGCTGGCCGCGCTGGCGTGCGCGCTGCTGCTGTGGCGCGGCGACGCGGCACTGGTCCGGCTCTTCGAACTGCTCTCCGCGCTCGGCACCGTCCTCGCCGGAGTGCTGCTGTTCCCGCTGCTGGCGCTGTTCGTGCGCCCCCTCGGCCACCGGGCCCCGACACCACCCCGGCCCGCCGACGACCGGGCCCGGCCACCCCGCTCGGTGCTGCTCACGCACGCCGTCGTCCGGCGTGGACCGCCGGCGTTCGACCTCGCCTGCTGACGCGCCCGCCGCTGCGCTCCCCCGGCCACTCCGGCCACCGGAACCCCCGCGACGGGCAGGTCGCCCTGCCGTACGGTCGTGCCCTCCGCCGCCGTACCGCCAGGGTGCGGGCCCGCGCCCGCCGCCGTGCCGCTCCCGTTCCCCGGGAGGTGCGGTGCGCCGCGCGGCTGCCCACGGACGCCGACGGTGCCGCCGTGAACGGTGCCGTCCCCAGCCCTCCCCTCGGGACCTTTCCATGCCTGACTACGACGGCGCACCGGCTGCGGCCGGCGCCACCGTCCTACCGCTCCACGCCCTGCGGGCCTCCTGGAGCGCGACCGCCGGCCTCGCTCTACGGCCCGATGCGTTCCTGCCCGGCGCCCTCCTGCCGGATGCCCTTCGGTCCGGCGTCCGCGCGCCCGACGGCCGGGAGCCCGGCCAGCAGGCGGGCCGACCACTCGGGCGACGGCCCGTCGGCGGCGACCGCCCGGACGTGGCCGCTCAGCCGCTCGGCTCGGTCCAGCCAGTCCCGGCAACCCGTGCAGCGCGCGACGTGCTTGTCCAGCCGGGCCTCCGGCAGCCCGCTCGGTTCGCCGTCGAGCCGGGCGGACAGAGCGGTACGGAACTGCGCGCATCTCATAGGTCCATCGTCCCGCACAGCCGCCTTGGCGGGACCGGCCGGGTCGGAGGCCGCCGTGGATGACGAGCAGCTCACCGCACTCGCGCTGACCGCCCGCGCCGGCCGGGCCGCGGACGTCGAGGCCTTCGTCCGCGCGACCCAGCGCGACGTCTGGCGCTTCGTCGCCCACCTGACCGACGTACAGTCCGCCGACGACCTCGCCCAGGAGACCTTCCTGCGCGCACTGCGCAGCCTGCCGGCGTTCGCGGGGCGCTCCTCGGCCCGCACCTGGCTGCTGTCGATCGCCCGGCGCACGGTGATCGACCGGTACCGGATGGCCGCCGCCCGGCCTCGCTGCGCGGCGCTGCCGGACTGGCAGGAGGCGGCGGAACGGCAGTGCGGTGCGCCGGAGGCCGGGTTCGAGGACGGCATCGCGCTCGACGACCTGCTCGACCGGGTGCCCGCCCAGCGACGGGAGGCCTTCGTGCTGACCCAGGTGGTCGGGCTGAGCTACGCCGAGGCGGCCGAGGTCGCCGGATGCCCCGTCGGCACCGTCCGCTCCCGGGTCGCCCGGGCACGGGAGGAGCTGGTGGCGCGCCTGCGGGCGGCGGAGGCCGGGGAACTCGCCACCGCCTGCTGAGCGGTGACGCGGAGGCCGACCTACAGGCGCCGGGTCGGCGGTCGGCGGCGGGCGGTGGGCCGGTAACGACTGACAGACGACAGATGACAGCTGACAGATTTCGAAATCTGTCAGCTGCCATCTGTTCGCCCGCCCACCGGCGTCCGCCGCTGCCCACCACCGGGCGTCGTGTCCGAAAAATTCCCCCATGTGTTCGGAACCGGAGCCGTCGCGCCCCCGACTGCTGTACCGGACCCCGCCGCCGAGGCGGTGTCCGCTACCGCAGAACGGGAACGGAGGGACCCCATGGCAGCGCGACAGCCCACGGCTTCCGCATCACTGACGCCCCATCAGGCAGAGCCCGTCGACCGCTGGAGCCTGGTCGTGACCGCGGGCCTGCTGTCGTTCGTCGCGATGCTCGACATGAACGTGGTCAACCTCGCGCTCACCGACATCGCGACCGGCCTGAAGGTGTCCCCCGGGGTCGCGCAGTGGGCTGTCCTCGGCTACCAACTCCCCCTCGTCGCACTCCTCCTGCCCGCCGGCCGCTGGCTGGACCAGGTCGGCACCCGGTCCGCGCTGCTGCTCGCGGTCGGGTGCTTCGCCGGCTGCAGCGTGCTGGCGGCCGGCGCCCCGTGGGCGGGCTGGCTGATCGCCGCCAGGCTGCTCCAGGGTGCCTTCGGGGCCGTGCTGTTCGTCCTGATGCCGGTGCTCGCCGCGACGTCCGTGCGGCCCGAACTGCGCGGGCGGGCGATGAGCGTGCCAGCCACCCTCGGCCCGCTCGGCGCCGTGACCGGCCCGGTCATCGGCGGCCTGCTGCTGGACCACCTCGGCTGGCGAGCGATCTTCCTGGTCAAGCTGCCGGTCTGCCTGGCCGCCGTCCTGATCGTGCGCCGGCACGCCCCGCGGCGCGGCGGGCTGCGTCCGCCGGACCGGGGTTCGCTCGGCGACGCCGCCCTGATCGGCGGCGCGGTGGCCGCCGTCCTGCTGGGGCTGACCCTGGCGCCGACGGCGCCGCTCTGGCTGCTGCTGGCGCTGCCCGCCGTGCCACTCGTCCTGCTGTGGCTGCGCCGCCCCGGCGGCCGGCCGGTGGCCGGGGTGCTGCGGGCCGCCGGCACCGCCGGGGTCAACGCCTCGGTGCTGGCACTCGCCGCCGGATTCGCAGCCTGCCACTACCTGCTGGCCCAGTACCTGCGCGGCCCCCGGGGCGAGAGCGCCACGGCCACCGCGCTGACCATGCTGGCGTTCCCGCTCGGCATGGTGCTGGCCGGGCGGCTCGGCGGCCGGCTGGCCGACCGCTGGGGTGCCCGTCCGACCGCGCTCACCGGTGCCGCCGTCACCACCCTCGGCCTGGCCCTGCTCGTCCCGCTGGACACCGGCTGGTCCGCCGTCGACATCGCCGCCCGGCTCGCCCTGGCCGGCGCCGGGATGGGCCTCAACGGCGGCCCCACCCAGGCCCTGGTGATGACCGCCTCCCCGCCCGGGCAGCTCGCCACCGCCGGTTCCGCCGTCCAGCTCGCCCGCAGCCTCGGCTTCGCCCTCGGACCGGCCCTCGCCACCGCGGCCGCGCTCGCCGGCGACCGCGCCGTCACCGGGACCCGCGCCGGGATCGTCCTGGCCGTCCTGGTCGCGGCGACCGCCGTCCTGCTGCTCGCCCTGCACCGCCGACCCCAGACCTGACAGTCCCCGCGCCGCACCGAAGGACCTTCCCGGATGACCGACCCGACCCCTGCCACTGCCCCGGCCCTTGACCCGGCCTCCGCCCTGACCCCGGCCCCGGTCCCTGCTCCCGTCCGGGTCGATGCCCCCGGCCCGGCGGCGACCGACGACGCCCCGCGCTGCCCGTACGGGTACGACCGGCTTCCCTCCCCCGTCCCGCTGTACGGTCCGGCGTACAAGAGCGACCCGTACCCGCTGTACCGGCGGATGCGCGAGGCCGGGCCGGTGCACCGGGTGGAGTTCCCGAGCGGCATCCACGCCTGGCTGGTCACCGGCTACCGGGCCGCCCACGCGGCCCTGAACGACCCGCGCCTCGGCAAGAACCACGCGCTGGGCAACGAGAACTGGCGCAGACTCGCGTCGATCATGCCCGAGCCGCAGCACTCCCGCCTCCAGGTCCACCTGCTCCACCAGGACCCGCCCAAGCACACCTCGATGCGCCGGCTGGTCCTGGACGCGTTCGCCCCGCGCCGGGTGGAGGCCCTGCGCCCCCGGCTGCGGGAACTGGCCGACGCGCTCGTGGACGAACTGCCCGAGACCGGCGGCGCCGACCTGGTGACCGGCTTCGCGGCCCACTACCCCTTCCGGGTGCTCGCCGAAGTCATAGGCCTCCCCAGCGAGTTGGCGGACCGCTTCGACCGCGACTGGGGAAAGGTGGTCCAGCCCGTCGGCCCGCAGGACCCGGGCCGTCCCGCCTACGAGGCGCGGCTGCGCGGCCTGCAGACCTACATCGCCGACGTCGTCACCCGCAAGCGCGCCGACTGCCGGGAGCCCGGCTGGACGGAGTCCGAGGACCTGCTCGGCCGGCTCGTCGCCGCCCACGACGCGGGCGAGTTGAGCCGCGCAGAACTGGACTCCATGGTGTTCCAGCTGCTCGTCGCCGGTCAGGAGCCGGTCACCAACCAGATCACCACCATGCTGATCACCCTGCTGCGCCACCCCGAACAGCTCGACCGGCTGCGCGCCGGACTCGACGAGCCCGGACTGCTCGCCCGCGCGGTGGAGGAACTGCTGCGCCACGACGCCGCGTTCGAGCTCACCACCTGGCGATTCTTCGCCCGGGACAGCGACCTGTTCGGCACGACCGTCCCGGCCGGCGACTCGGTGATCGTCTCGCTCTGCGCCGCCAACCGCGACGACTCGCAGTTCCCCGGGGCCGACCTCCTCGACCTCGACCGCTCCCCCAACGCCCACCTCGCCTTCGGCCACGGCATCCACTACTGCCCCGGCGCCGCCCTGGCCCGGGCCGAACTCCAGGTCGCCATCGGCACCCTGCTCACCCGCCTGCCCGGGCTGCGCCCGGCCGAGGCCCCGGGGGACGGCCTGGCGGACCTCACCTGGATCCCCGCCGTGCTGGCACGCGGAGTCAACCGCCTGCCCGTCGCCTACGACCGGCGCCACTGACCCGGACGCCCCGGCCCCGCCCGAACCGGCTCACCCACCGGGACGGGCTCGCTCCACCGGGACCGGCTCACCCCGCCCGAACCGGCCCGCCACGCCCGTACCACCTCGGCGTGCCCGGCAACACCGGCTCCGCCTGCCCGTAGCCCGCACCACACCACCATCCGTGGAGGACCCACCATGCCGCCCGTCGGCACCGCGACCGCTCCGACCGCTGCCACCACCTCCGGTACAGCCACCGCTGCCACCACCACCGACCCCGGCACCGCACCCGACCCCGCACCCGACCCCGGTACCGCACCCGGTCCCTCGGCCGATCCCGGGCGCCTCGCCGCCCGCGTCCTGGGCCTCCTGCTACCGCACCGCCGCGCCGCCGACCCGGAGTTCGACGCCCGGCCCGAGCACTTCCCGCTCCAGCTCGCACAGTTGGCGGAGTTCATAGCCGCCGGTGAGCCGATCGTCTTCACCCTGCCCGGCTTCCCCTGCAAGTCGCCGAACCCGGCGAAGGTCCTCGGCCACCTGCCCGACGAGGGCGAACGGCTGTCGCTGACCTTCCTCGACCGGCTCTGCGCCGAGATCGGCCGCCTCCACCCGCCCGGCGCCCGGATCCTGATCTGCTCCGACGGGCACGTCTTCGGTGACCTGATCGACGTCCCGGACGACCACATCGACGCCTACTCCGACGAGTTGGCCGCGATGATCGACCGCGAGGGGCTCGGCCACCTCGCCACGTTCGACCTGCGGACCGTCCTCGGCGACCTCCCGTACGACGAGAAGCGCGCCCGGGTGCACGCGCGCTACGCCCCCACCGTCGAGGAGTTGCGCGAGCAGGTGCTGACCGAGGAGGAGACCCTGCGGCTCTACCGCGGCATCACCCGTTTCCTCACCGAGGACGCCGTCGGCTTCGCCGGCACCCGCTCGGCCCTGCAGCGGGAGTGCCGCCGCCGCGCCTACGGGGTGATCCAGCGCAGCCGCGCGTGGGGCGAGTTGATCGCCGAGCACCACCCGCGGGCCGTCCGGCTCTCCATCCACCCGCAGCCCGCAGGGGTGGCGAAGTTCGGCATCCGGCTGCTGGCGGCCGCCGACGCATGGACCACGCCCTGGCACTCCTCGGTGCTCCACCGGGAGGACGGCGCCTGGGAGTTGCTGCGCAGCGAGGAGGCCGCGCGGCTCGGCCGGCTCGTGCTGCGGGACGGCCGACCGAGCCACTACGAGGGCCGCTGAGACGCGCGGTCGCGAGGACCAGCGGAAGGACCGGCGGAAGGACCGGCGCGAGGACCGGCCGGACGAGCGGGCGGACGAGCGGCGCGGGGCCCGCCGGTGGCCTCCGCGGAGCGGACTACGCCCCCACCGCGGAGGCCTCCGCGCCGGCCGGGGTGCGGTGGTCGAAGGCGATCAACGGGTCGCCGGTGAGCGGGTGTTCGACGACCGCCGCCCGCACCCCGAAGACCTCCGCCAGCAGCCCGGGGGTCAGCACCTCACGCGGCGCCCCGGAGGCCACCAGGGCGCCGCGGTACAGCACGTGCAGCCGGTCGCAGACCGAGGCCGCGGCGTTGAGGTCGTGCAGGGCGACCAGCGTCGTGCGGCGCTGTTCCCGCAGCAGGGCGAGGAGTTCGACCTGGTGCCGGACGTCCAGGTGGTTGGTCGGCTCGTCCAGCACCAGGACGTCGGGCTGCTGGGCGAGCGCCCGGGCCAGCAGCACCCGTTGCCGCTCCCCGCCGGACAGCTGGGCGAAGCGGCGGTCGACGGCATCCGCCATGCCGACCCGCACCAGCGCCTCGGCGGTGATCCGGTGGTCCTCGGCGTCGTCGGCAGCGAAGGCCCGCTTGTACGGGGTGCGGCCCATCGCGACCACCTCGCGGACGCTCAACTCGAAGTCCCCGCCGCGTTCCTGGGGCAGCGCGCCGATGTGCCGGGCGGACTGCGCGGGCCGCAGCTCCGCCAGGTCCCGGCCGGCCAGCAGGACCCGGCCGGCGCTCGGCCGCAGGTGCCGGTAGACGGTGCGCAACAGGCTGGACTTGCCGCTCCCGTTGGGCCCGACCAGTCCGGCGATCTCGCCCTCCTCGGCGACCAGGTGGACCCCGGCCAGCACCGTCCGCCCGGCCATGGCGACGCTCAGGTCCTCGACGGCGATCCTCACGTGCGCTCCAGTCGTCGGTCCAGCAGGTAGAGCAGGGTGGGTGCGCCGAGGACGGCGGTGACCACGCCGATCGGCAGTTCCTGTCCGTCCAGGGCGGTGCGGGCCACGGTGTCGACGACGACCAGCAGCAGGGCCCCGGTGAGGGCGGAGAGCGGCAGCAGGCGCCGGTGGTCGCCGCCGAGGAGCAGGCGGCAGACGTGCGGCACCATCAGGCCGACGAAGCCGATCGCGCCGGAGACGGCCACCAGGACGCCGGTGAGCACGCTGGTGACGACGAAGACCTCGCGGCGCAGCCGGCCGACGTCCACGCCGAGCCCGGCGGCCGTCTCGTCGCCCATCAGCATCGCGTTGAGCCCCCGGGATCGGGCCTGCAGCAGGGCCAGGCCCAGCGCCACGGCCACTGCGGGCACGACGAGTTGGGCCCAGACGGCACCGCCGAGGCTGCCCATGAGCCAGAACAGCACGCCCCGGGTCTGCTGCTCGTCGCGGGTCTGCAGGACGAGGTAGCTGGTGACGCCGCCGAGGAACTGGGCGATGCCGATGCCCGCGAGGACCAGGCGCAGCGGGGAGAAGCCGCCGCCGCGCCGGGCCATCAGCCAGACCAGTGAGAACGCGGCGAGCGCACCGGCGAAGGCCGCCAGGGAGACGGTGAGGCCGAGCGCGCTGCCGAAGGACAGCTGGAGCCCGAACGTGGTGCCGAGGACGATGGCGGCGACCGCCCCGAGCGAGGCGCCGGAGGAGATGCCGAGCAGGTACGGATCGGCGAGCGGGTTGCGGACCAGGGCCTGGACGGCGGTGCCGACCAGACCGAGCCCGGCACCCACCACTGCGGCCAACAGGGCGCGCGGGACCCGCAGTTGCCAGACGATGAGGTCACGGGTGCCCGGTTCGACGGCCCGGCCGGTGAGGCGGCGGGCGACCACCGACCAGACCTCGCCGGGCGGGATGTCCACCGAACCGAAGGACACGGCCGCGGTCAGCGCGAGCACCAGGGCGACGGTGAGGGCGGCGGGTGTCGACGCCCTCGGCGGGCGCGACCGACGTCACGGCCTACTGTCCGTTCTTGACGAGGTCGGGGTGGACGGTCGCGGCGATCTGCCGGACGGCCTCGGCGTTGCGCACGCCCGCGATGGTGGTCACCTCGGAGCCGAGCCGGACGAAGTGGCCCTCCTGGACGGCCTTCAGCCCCTGGGTCGCCGGGAAACCCTTCAGGAACGCCTCCGCGTCGTCGAAGGCCTTGCGGGTCGCCTCCGCACTGCCCCGGTTGCGGACCGCGAGCTGGATCCAGTCCGGGTTCTTGGCGACGACGTCCTCCCAGGAGCCGGGCTTGAAGTCGGCGTCGCAGTCGGCGAACACGTTGCGCGCCCCGGCCTGGGTGATCACGGCGTTGGCGATCTGCCGGCCGCAGACCGCCACCGGCTGCTTGGTGCCGGCGTCGAAGTCGAAGACGAAGTAGCTCGGCCGCCGGTCCTCCGGGACGGCGGCGACCGCGTCGCGCACCTCGCCGATCTGCTTCTCCATCCCGGCCACCAGCTCCTCCGCGCGGGCGGCGGTGCCGGTGACGGCGCCGAGGCGGCGGATGTCGTCCTCGATCCCCGCGAGGTCGGTGCGCGGCGCCTTGGCGGCCTTCGGGGTCCCGGCGCAGGCGGTGGAGAGCAGGAAGACGTGCTGGATGCCGGCCGCCGCGTACTCCTCCTCACTCGGCCCGGTGGCGCCGCCGCCCATCATCGGCATCGCACTGAAGGTGTCGACGTAGAGGTCGGCGCCGGAGCCGAGCAGCTTCTCCTTGGGAATGACCTTCTCCCCCAACACCGGTATCCGGTCGCCCTGTTCGGCGATGTCCGCAGGCAGGGTGCCCTTGCCGGGCGGGAAGCCGGTGCCGATCACGCGGTCGCCGGCACCGAGTCGCAGCAACATCTCCAGGCTGGACGCGTTGCTGGTGACGATCTTCGTCGGCGTCCTGGCGATGACGGTCTCCTTGCCCGCGCAGTCGGCGACCGTGACGGGGTGGGCGCCGGCGCCACCGGCCTGGGCGGCGGCGGTGACGGATCCGCCCTGCCCACCCCCGCCCCCGCTTCCGCAGGCCGTGGCGAACAGGGCGACGGCGGCCGCGATTCCGCAGACAACGCGAGGGCGCATGACAACTCTCCTGGTCGGTGATCCGTGCAAGGGCCCGTGCTGCGGACCCGGACCAGGTAGTCGGACGGCCGGGGCGGCGGGTTCCCGGAGATTCACGGACCGCTTCCGCCGGCGCACCGTCCTGACCGGCCCGCCGGATCCGGGACGTAGGCTGGCCGGATGGCCGACCCCACCCGTCCGCGCGACGACCTCGACCTCCCCGTCCGGCTCGGGCCGCACCCGCCCCGCCGGGTGGTCTCGCTGGTGCCCTCGCTGACCGAGGCGGTCGCCGCCACCGCAGCCGGACTGCTGGTCGGCGCCACCGACTGGTGCACCCACCCCGCGGACCTGGCCGTCACCCGGATCGGCGGCACCAAGAACCCGGACGTCCCGGGCATCATCGCGCTCGGACCGGACCTCGTGATCGCCAACGACGAGGAGAACCGGCGCCCCGACCTGGACGCACTGCGCGCGGCCGGCATCCCCGTCTGGGTCACCGACATCCGCACCCTGGACGACGCCTTCCGCTCGCTCGACCGGCTGCTGACCACCGCCTGCCGACTGCCGCGCCCCGCCTGGCTGGACGAGGCGGAAGCGGCCTGGGCGCCGGTCGGCGCGGACCGGACAGGCCGGGCGGACGGGGTGGACGGGACGGACGGGGCTGCCAGGGCGGACGGGACGGACCCGGAGCCCGGAGGCCCGACAGTGATCGTGCCGATCTGGCGCCGCCCGTGGATGGTCCTCGGCCGCGACACCTTCGCCGGAGACCTGCTGCGCCGCCTCGGCCTCCGACTCGTCCACGCCGACCACCCCGAGCGCTACCCCGCCGTCCCCCTACCCGAACTGCTCGCAGAGCAGCCCGAGTTGGTGGTTCTACCGGACGAGCCGTACCGCTTCACCGCCGACGACGGCCCCGAGGCGTTCCCGGGCACACCGGTCGCCCTGGTCAGCGGACGACACCTGACCTGGTACGGGCCGTCCCTCGTCACGGCACCGGCCGTCCTGCGACAGGCGATCGACCGCCCGTTCACCCGAGAGCGGACCGGCAGCTCGTAGGGTGCCCGCCACTCGCCGGGGACCTCCTCTCCGACGCGGACGGCGCGGACGGTGCCGGACCCGACTCGGCGAGGTCTGCCGACATCGGCGGCGGCGTACGACCGGTGCGGCGGAAGGGCGAGGTGGAAGGACGGGCGGGGTGGAAGGACAGGCTGAAAGGGCTACCCGGTCGCGCGTCCAGGACCCTGCCGTCGACCGCGCCCACGAACAGGCGGCCGGGCTCGGTAGCAGTGAGCGCCAGCGGGATGACGGGCACACCACCCAAGGTCTGCCGGTGGCGCCGGCGAAGGGTGCCGCCGTGGAGGTCACCGAGGACGTGAAGGACGCGCCGCGGGGAGGTCCTGCCGAAGATCCTCCCGGCAGCCGACATCGGGCCCTCGCCCGGGCCCTCGCCGGGGGGGGGGCCCCGCGGCCGTACAGACCGCACGCCCCCCCGCCCCGCCGGCGCTTTCCGG
>NZ_JBHWBZ010000084.1:0-31626 GCF_042735475.1 Kitasatospora sp. NPDC059577
GGGGGGGGGGGGGGCCGCGCCGCCCCGCGGCCGCCGGGGGGCCGCCCGGGGCGCGCGGGCGCCGCCCCCCCCCCCCCCCCCGCGGCCGGTCAGTCGGTCAGACGCACTTCAGCTCGCGGTTGACCAGGGCCATCCCGGCGACGTTGCCGCCGTCCATGGTGAACTCGTACTGCCAGCCCTGCTGGCCCTCCACCGGGAGGACGTACTTACCGCTCTTGGCCGCCTGCAGGCCCTTGGCGCCGTAGGCCTGCTGCAGGGCCTCCAGGGTGGCACCGGCGCCGATGCCCTCGGCCGTCCTCGCCTCGGCCGGGGCGACCAGCTCGCGCAGGCCGGCCGCGGCGAAGGAGACCCGGCCGGTGGCCAGGTACGCCTTCTCCTTGGTCTCCCGGGCCACCATCAGGTCGACGATGGACTGCGTCGCGTCCGCCATCAGCTTGGCGGTGGCGGCCGAGTCCTTGGCCGCGGCGGCCGAGCCGGCGGCGGCCGCCGCCGCGTCCTTCGCGGAGGCGTTCGGCGGCACGGTGCCCGCCGGGGCGGGCGCCTTGCCGGAGGCCGCGTCGGCCTTGGCGTTCAGGTCCTTGTAGCGGGCTTCGGTGGCCGCCTCCGCGGTCATCCGGGCCTGGTCGGGCGCCGGGCCGCCCTTGTAGACGAAGTCCGTGCAGCCGTCGAGCAGCGAGACCGGCGCGGTCTCCAGCGCGCCGGTGGCCAGGCCGGCGTCCTTCGTCGTGCCGGGCTTCAGGCCGCGGTAGCCGGCCGCCGAGAAGGCCTCCGGCCCCTTGGTCGTGGGCGCCGCCGAGGGCGCGCCGGCCGTCGCCGCCGCGCCGGCCCCGGCCGCGCCCTTCTTGTCGTCGGACGTGCAGGCTGCCGCTCCGGCGACCAGCAGCACCACCGAGATGCCCACGCCCACCGCGCGGACCGGAGCTCGGTTCTTCCCCATGTCGTGATCCCCCTTGATCGTTCGGGATCACCGTAGCGAAGGTCGGCCCACGATCCACAACCGGTTGCCGCGCGGTACGCGGAAGGGCCCGCGTCCGTGGACGCGGGCCCTTCCGTGCGGCTGTCCGTCAGCGCATCGAACCGGTGCGCAGCAGGGTGCGGATGACGCGCATCGCGACCGACAGGCTGGACAGCTCGTAGTTGTCCGAACCCCTTATGTCGTCGAGGGTGCTCTTGGCGCGGTTGAGCAGGGTGGCGTTGAGCTCCGCCCAGGCGGTGTAGCGCTCCTCCGGGGTGGCGCCGTCGGGGCCGCAGGCCAGGATGTCGGCGGTCAGCGCCGCGTGCGCCGCGAACAGGTCCTCGCGGATCGCGGCCCGGGCCATCGACGACCAGCGGTCGGTGCGGGGCAGCTCGATGATGCGGTCGAGCAGGTGCGAGATCTGCAGCCGGTCGCCCAGGTCGTAGTAGAGCTCGGCGACGTCGGCGACGTCCTTGCCGGAGCGGTCCGCGACCTCGGTGATGTCCAGGGTCGGGAAGACCGAGGAGAGGCCGGCGATCCGGGTGACCAGTTCCTCCGGCACCCCGGCCGCGGCGAGTTCGCCGTGGATGGACTCGAACCAGGCCAGGTCCTCGCCGCGGAGCGGCTTGGGCAGCGAGCCCCAGACCTGGTTGACCCGGTCGTGGAAGAACTCGATGGTCCCGGCGATGTCGAGCGGCTGGCGGCGGTTGTTGAGCATCCACCGGGTGGCGCGCTCGACCAGGCGGCGCGAGTGCAGGCGCATCTTGGTCTGCACCCGGGCCGGGACCCGGTTGTCCAGGCCCTCGATCTCGCCCCAGATCGTCTCCAGGCCGAAGACGGCCCGCGCGGCGGTGTGCGTCCGGGCGATCTCCTCGTAGGTCGCGCCGGTCTCCTCCTTCAGGCGGAAGGCGAAGGTGCAGCCACCGCGGTTGATCGTGTCGTTGACGATCAGCGTGGTGATGATCTCGCGGCGCAGCGCGTGGTTGTCGATCGCGTCGGCGAACCGGGCCCGCAGCGCGCTGGGGAAGTAGTCGTGCAGCGCGGTGCGGAAGTACGGGTCGTCGGGCAGGTCGGTGGCGAGCAGCTCGTCGGCCAGGATGATCTTGGTGTAGGCGAGCAGCACGGACATCTCGGGCTGGGAGAGCCCGCGGCCGTTCTGCTGGCGGTCACGGATCTGGCGCTCGGTGGGCAGGAACTCCAGCCCCCGGTCGAGACGGCCGGCCGCCTCGAAGCGGTTGATCATCCGCGCGTGGACGTTGACCATGCTGTGCGCCTGGGCGACGGCGTTGGCCAGCACCACGTTCTGCGCGTAGTTGTTGCGCAGCACCAGGTGGCCGACCTCGTCGGTCATCTCGGCCAGCAGGACGTTGCGCTGCTTGACCGTCATGTCGCCCTCGGCGACGACCTGGTTGAGCAGGATCTTGATGTTGACCTCGTGGTCCGAGGTGTCCACACCGGCCGAGTTGTCGATCGCGTCGGTGTTGATCCAGCCGCCGGTGCCCTCCGGGCCGCCGGTGGCCGCGTACTCGATGCGGCCGAGCTGGGTGCAGCCGAGGTTGCCGCCCTCGCCGATGACCCGGGCCCGGACCTGCTCGCCGTTGACGCGGATCGCGTCGTTGGCCTTGTCGCCGACCTCGGCGTTGGTCTCGGCGGAGGCCTTGACGTAGGTGCCGATGCCGCCGTTCCAGAACAGGTCGACCGGTGCCTGCAGGATCGCCTTCATCAGCTCGGCCGGGGTGAGCTTGCCCGTCTGGACGCCGAGGGCGGCCCGGGCCTGCGGGGTCAGCTGGATCGCCTTCGCCGAGCGGGGGTACACCCCGCCGCCGGCCGAGATCAGCGACTTGTCGTAGTCGTCCCAGGAGCTGCGCGGCAGGTCGAAGAGGCGGCGGCGCTCGGCGTACGAGGTGGCCGCGTCCGGGTTGGGGTCGATGAAGATGTGGCGGTGGTCGAAGGCGGCGACCAGGCGGATGTGCTCGCTGAGCAGCATGCCGTTGCCGAAGACGTCGCCGGACATGTCGCCGATGCCGATGACGGTGAAGTCCTCGGACTGGGTGTCGACGCCGAGCTCGCGGAAGTTGCGCTTGACCGACTCCCAGGCGCCGCGGGCGGTGATGCCCATGCCCTTGTGGTCGTAGCCGGCCGAGCCGCCGGAGGCGAACGCGTCGCCCAGCCAGAAGCCGTACGACTCCGCGACGCCGTTGGCGATGTCGGAGAAGGTCGCGGTGCCCTTGTCGGCGGCGACGACCAGGTAGGTGTCGTCCTCGTCGTGGCGGACCACGTCGGCCGGGTGGACGACCGCGCCGCCGACCAGGTTGTCGGTGATGTCGAGCAGTGCCGAGATGAAGGTCTTGTACGAGGAGATGCCCTCGGCCAGCCAGGCGTCGCGGTCCACCGACGGGTCCGGCAGCTGCTTGGCGACGAAGCCGCCCTTGGCGCCGACCGGCACGATGACGGTGTTCTTGACCATCTGCGCCTTGACCAGGCCCAGGATCTCGGTGCGGAAGTCCTCGCGCCGGTCGGACCAGCGCAGACCGCCGCGGGCGACCTTGCCGAAGCGCAGGTGCACGCCCTCGACCTGCGGGGAGTAGACCCAGATCTCGAACGCCGGGCGCGGGGCCGGCAGGTCCGGGACGGCCTTCGGGTCGAACTTCATCGACACGTAGGAGTGCCACTCGCCGTCGGCGGCGTGCTGGAAGAAGTTGGTCCGCAGGGTGGCCTTGATGAGGTTCAGGAAGGAGCGCAGGATGCGGTCCTCGTCCAGCGAGACGACCTCGTCGAGGGCCCCGGTCAGCTCCTCCAGGATGCCCTCGGTCAGCTCCAGGGCGCCCGAGCGGTGGCTCGGGCTCAGCCGCGCCTCGAACAGGTTGACCAGCAGGCGGGTGGTGTGGGTGTTGTTGCGGAGCGCGTCCTCCATGTAGTCCTGGGAGAACGTGGAGCCCGCCTGGCGAAGGTACTTGGCGTACGCGCGGAGCATCATCGCCTGGCGCCAGGTCAGCCCGGCGGTCAGCACCAGCTCGTTGAAGCCGTCGTTCTCGGCCTTGCCCGTCCAGGTGGCGGCGAAGGTCTCCTGGAAGCGGTCGCGGGCCTCGTCGGTGAGCTCGGTGGCCTCGCGCAGCTTCAGACCGAAGTCGTAGACCCACGCCGTGGTGCCGTCGGAGCGGCGCAGCGCGTACGGGTGCTCGTCGAGCACCTCGACGCCCAGGCGCTGGAGCACCGGCAGGACCTCGGTGAGCGAGATCGGGCCGCCGACCCGGTAGATCTTGAAGCGGCGCTCGTCGTCGCCGGCGCCGACGGGCTGGTACAGGTTCAGGCGGAAGTCGCCCTCGCCGTGCAGCGACTCGATCTGCTTGATGTCGGAGACGGCGGTGCGCGGCGGGAAGTCGGCGCGGTAGCCGTCGGGGAAGGCGTTGGCGTACTTGTGGCCGAGTTCGGCGGCCTTCTCCTCGCCGAGCTCCAGGTGCAGCTGGTCGTGGAAGCCGTCCATCCAGAACCGGGCGGCCTCGGCCAGTCGGTTCTCGATCCGCTCGATGTCGGAGTCGGTGAGCCGGGGCAGCTCGGTGCCCGGGGCGACCCGGACCACGAAGTGCAGGCGGGTCAGCACCGACTCGGTGGCGTACACCGTGTAGTCGATGGTGGCGCCGTTCAGCTCTTCCTTGAGGATGTCGGTGAGCAGCAGCCGGATCCGCGTGGTGTAGCGGTCGCGCGGCAGGTAGATGAAGGCGGAGAAGTAGCGCCCGTACTCGTCCTGACGCAGGAAGAGGCGCAGCTTACGGCGCTCCTGCAGGTAGAGCACGCTGGTGGCGATGGAGAGCAGCTCGGAGGCCGGGGTCTGGAAGATCTCGTCCCGCGGGAAGGTCTCCATGATCTGCAGCAGGTCGCGGCCGTCGTGGCTCTCGCCGGAGAAGCCGGAGTCCTCCAGCACGGCCTGGACCTTGCGGCGCACGACCGGGATGCGGGTGACCGACTCGGTGTAGGCCGCGGAGGAGAACAGGCCGAGGAAGCGGCGCTCGCCGATCGGCTCACCGGCGGCGTTGAACTTCTTCACGCCGACGTAGTCCAGGTAGGCCGGGCGGTGCACGGTGGCACGGCTGTTGGCCTTGGTCAGGACGAGCAGCTTCTTCTCGTGGGCCTTGGCGCGCACCGGCGCGGAGAGCCGGCCGAAGGCCTCGCTGACCGAGTGGTGGCGGTCGTCGTGGCTGTGCGGGTCGGAGCGCAGGATGCCGAGGCCGGTCCCGGCGACGGCCTTGAGGACCTCCTCGCCCTCGTGCTCGACCAGGTCGTACTCGCGGTAGCCGAGGAAGGTGAAGTGGTCGTCGGCGAGCCAGCGCATCAGCTCCCAGGCCTCGCCGACCTCCTGCTCGGGCAGGCCGGCCGGGGGCTCCTCGGCCAGTTCGTCGGCCAGGCGCAGCGCGCTCTCGCGCATCTTGGCCCAGTCCTCGACGACCTCGCGGACGTCGCCGAGCACGCGGCGCAGGTTGCCCTCGATGGTGCGCAGGTCGTCGCGGTCGGTCTCGCGGTCGATCTCGATGTGCATCCACGACTCGACGGTCGCGTCGGCGGGCCACTCGGTGCCGGCGGCCTGGCTGCGGGAGCAGGCGTCGACGTCCAGGATCTCCAGCAGCTTGCCGGTGATGTCACGGCGGACGACCAGCTGGGGGTGGATCACGATGTGGATGCCGCGGTCCTGGCGGGACAGCTCGTTGGTGACGGAGTCGACCAGGAAGGACATGTCGTCCGTGACGACCTCGACGACCGTGTGGCCGCAGGACCAGCCGTTCTCCTCGACCGAGGGGGTGTAGACCCGCACCTCGGCGGTGCCCTGCGGGCGCTTGAGGCCCAGGCGGTAGTGGGAGGCGGCCGCGCCGTAGACGTCGACCGGGTCGCGGTCGACCAGGTCCTCGGGCGCGGTGTGGAGGTAGTAGTGGTGCAGGTACGCGGTCAGAGCGCCGTTGCTCAGACCCTCCCCCGGCGCCGCTCCCCCCACCTGGCTGTTCTCAGCGGCTGCGGCTGCCTTCTTGAGCAGTTCGGCCTTGGCTGCGTCCAGCTTGGTCTGCATGACTTCTTGGCTCCTGTCGCGCGCCGTTGCGTGACTCGGTTGGTGTGTGGGTGTACACCGACGGGTCAGCCGCAATCCTGCCGCACTATCCGACTGAAAGGGGCTCATGGCGCGCATGAAACGTCCTCCCAGTGGGTAGGACGACACGTTCGTCCTGCAAGCCACCCGACGACGCCAGCCAGCCTAACCGGATCAATCGAAGGTGGACAGGGACGGGGAGGCGCAAACCTGCAGGATGTCGGGTCCGTCCTGGACAGCATGTCCAAACCGGAGGCTCATGTTCACTCTCGGCCCATGTGCGGGTACCGGTGCCGGGTCGGAGGTACGAAGGACTCCTTGATCGACCGCGCCGAGGTCCACCGCAGGAGGTTCTGGGCGGCACCGGCCTTGTCGTTGGTGCCGGAGGCCCGGCCCCCGCCGAAGGGCTGCTGGCCGACGACGGCGCCGGTGGGTTTGTCGTTGATGTAGAAGTTCCCGGCGGCGAACCGCAGCTCCTCGACGGCCTGGGCGATGGCGTAACGATCCTGCGCGATCACCGAGCCGGTCAGGCCGTACGGTGCCCCGCCGTCGACCCGGCGGAGGACGTCGTCCCAGCGGGAGTCCTCGTACACGTGGACGGCGAGGATCGGCCCGAAGTACTCGGTCCGGAAGATCTCGCCCCGGTGGTCCGAGGAGACCAGG
Source organism: Kitasatospora sp. NPDC059577 (assembly GCF_042735475.1). Taxonomy (NCBI): domain Bacteria; kingdom Bacillati; phylum Actinomycetota; class Actinomycetes; order Kitasatosporales; family Streptomycetaceae; genus Kitasatospora; species Kitasatospora sp. NPDC059577. The sequence continues at coordinate 6,693 of NZ_JBHWBZ010000084.1, forward strand.
ACGGTCGGCCGGACGAACCAGCCGATCGCGTCGTCGTACTGGCCGCCGGCCGCCAGCTCGACCGTCGGGTCCACCTTGGCGCGCTCGATGGCGTCCCGGTTCCGTTCGAAGGCGCGCCGGTCGATCAGGGCGCCCATGAAGTTGGACAGGTCGGTGACGTCGCCCACCGCGAGCGCGTCCACCTCCGCCAGGAAGTCGTCCTTGATCCTCTGCCAGAGGCTGCGCGGCAGGTAGGCCCGGGACAGCGCGGAGCACTTCTGGCCCTGGTACTCGAAGGCGCCGCGGAGCAGCGCGGTCCTCAGGATCTCCGGGTCGGCCGAGCGGTGGGCCAGCAGGAAGTCCTTGCCGCCGGTCTCGCCGACGATCCTCGGGTAGGTGCGGTAGCCGCCGATGTTGGCGCCGACGGTCTGCCACAGCGACTGGAAGGTGGCGGTGGAGCCGGTGAAGTGCAGCCCGGCGAGCGCCGGGTCGGCCAGCGCGACCGGCGAGACCTGCAAGCCGTCGCCGGTGACCATGTTGATCACCCCGGGCGGCAGGCCGGCCGCCTCCAGCAGCCGCATCAGGTGGTGGGCGGCCAGGGTCTGGGTCGGCGCGGGCTTCCAGACCACGGTGTTGCCCATCAGCGCGGGCGCGGTGGGCAGGTTGCCGGCGATCGCGGTGAAGTTGAACGGGGTCACCGCGTAGACGAAGCCCTCCAGCGGGCGGTGGTCGGTGCGGTTCCACACGCCGGGCGAGGAGATCGGCTGGTCGGCCAGGATCCGCCGGGCGAAGTGGACGTTGAACCGCCAGAAGTCGATCAACTCGCAGGCGGAGTCGATCTCGGCCTGCTGCGCGGTCTTGGACTGGCCGAGCATGGTGGCCGCGTTGAGCGTCTCCCGCCAGGGCCCGGCGAGCAGGTCGGCGGCGCGCAGGAAGACCGCCGCCCGGTCGTCGAAGGAGAGCGAGCGCCACTGCCGCCCGGCGGCCAGCGCGGCGTCCACCGCGGCCCTGGCGTCCTCCCGGGTGGCGTTGCCGAGCACGCCGAGCTTGGCCGCGTGGTGGTGCGGCTGCACGACCTCGATCCGCTCGCCGCCGCCGAAGCGCTGCTCACCGCCGATGGTCATCGGCAGCGGGACCTGCTCGGCCGCCAGCTCGTCCAGCCGGCGGACCAGCCGGTCCCGCTCCGCACTGCCGGGTGCGTACCCGTGCACCGGCTCGTTGACCGGGGTCGGCACCTCGGTGACTGCGTCGATGGGCATGGCGGCTCCGTCCTGCTGGTTGCTCGGCTGTCGGTCCAGCCTGACCAGCGACGGCCCGGTCCGCCCGCTCAGACACGCGGACGGCGGACGTGGCGCCCGCCACTGCGGTCACGCCCGGGGGGCTCAGCGGGTGAGCCGGCCCGCCAGGTCGACCGCCTCGGCCAGGGTGTCCACCACGGGCACGCCGACCGGCTCCAGCTTCTCCCGGGTGTGCGAGCCGCCGGTGTACAGCACCGCCCGCGCGCCCACGCTCAGCGCCGCCAGGGCGTCGTCCGCGGCGTCGCCGATGAGGACCGTACGGGCCGGGTCCACCTGCTCGCCGAGCGCGGCCAGATGCCGCACCAGGTGCTCCGCCTTCTGCCCGCCGGCCGGGCCGCTGCGGCCGTCCACCCGCAGGAAGTGGCCGGTCAGGCCGAAGGTCTCGACCAGCGGCACCAGCTTGTCGTGCACGTACAGCGACAGCAGCGACTGACTGTGCCCGGCCGCCTGCCAGTCGGCCATCAGCTCGCGGGCGCCGTCGGTCAGCCCGCAGGACGGGCTCAGCTCGCGGTAGCGGTCGTGGAAGGCGCCGTCCAGCTCCAGCCACTCCTGCGCGGAGGGCTCCCGGCCGAGCAGCCGCTGGTAGAAGCGCGGGATCGGGATCTCGTACTGCTCCCGGTACTCCTGCAGGCTCATCGGCCCGACGCCGATGGTCGCGAACGCGGCGTTGCTCGCCCCGAGCACCGCTTCCATGTCGTGGAAGAGGGTGCCGTTCCAGTCCCAAACGATGTGAGTGCGCACGGGGAACAACGGTAACGCCGGGCACCGACGCGCCGGTAGGGCGGAACTCACGCACCCGCCCCACCCGGCTCGCCGGGCGTGCGCCCGGGGCGCCGGGGCGCACGGGCGGCCGGTGTGCCGGCTCAGGCGAACAGCGCGGGGATCTCCTGGGTCGCGAACCAGAGCAGGTCGTGGTCCTCGGCGCCGTCCACGGTGAACTGGGCGTCCTGGTCGCCCGCGTCGGCCGCGGCCACCGCCGCCACCGCGGCGGCGACGTCCGTGACCACCTCGTCGTCGGACACGTCCGCGTGCACCGCGGCCGCCTTGGCCAGCCGCACCGGGCCGGCCAGCACCACCCGGCCGAGCGAGGCCTGGTCCTGGTACTCGTCGCCGGGGAACGGCCGCACGGACGCGTCGGCCACGTCCAGCGCCACCACGACCCGGCGGCGCGGGGCGTCCGGGTCGGCGGCCAGCAGCCGCAGGGAGGACTGCGCGGCCCGGTTGAGCGCCGCGTACTCCAGTTCCTCGATGTCGTCGCTGACGTACCACTCGCGCAGCGCGGGGGTCACGGCGTACGCCGCGGACTGCTCCAGGGCGCCGCCCTCGTGCGCCGCCGCCAGGCCGGTCAGGGTGGTGGGCACGTACACGCGCATCGGTGGCACTCTCCGGTTCGATCCAGCGGGCTTCGTCCAGCGGAACGGATTCTCCAGCGCCCCAAGAATAAGCTCCGCGGGGCTCCCGTGATCACCCCCGGTCCGGGCCCGGTCACCGTGCGGCCCGCAGCGCCTCCCGGCTGGTGCGCAGCGCGCATTCCAGGACGGCTCCGCGACGGGCCGGGTCCATCATGTTCGGGCCCATCACCGCCAGGTCCGCCAGGGTCGGCGCGAGCAGCCGCACCCGGACGCCCTCGGCCCGCAGCAGCGCGGCCTCGCGCAGCAGCTGCCGGGTGACGGCGCGGCGGTAGCGGCTGACCAGCTGGGCCAGTACGCCGCGCGGGCGGTCCCGGTCACGCCACTCGCGCAGCGCGGCCAGGGTGTCGCGCCCGCGTCCGGCCGCACCGGCCGCCGCGGCGCGCCCGGCCCTCGCGGGCCCGGGGTCCAGCCGCAGGGCCATCGGGGCCAGCACGTACACCTCGTCCAGGCCGCGGCCGAGCATCAGGTCGGCGTTGGTGGCCGACCAGCAGCCGCCGTCCACGTACGCCGAACCGTTCAGGCGCACCGGCGCGAACCAGCCGGGGATGGCGCAGGAGGCCATCACGGCGTCGGCGACCGCGACCGCCGGGGCGTCCGGGTCGCCGAAGACCACCCGGTGGCCGCTGCGGTAGTCCACGGCCGCCACCCGCAGCGGTGAGCCCGCCGCCGGCACCGTCGTGCCACCCGCGCCGGGGACGGCCCGCTCCACGTCCCCCTCCGGGTCCGCGACCGGGTCCGGGTCCGGGTCCGGGTCCGGGTCCGGATCCGGCCAGCCGGCCGGGCCGAGCAGCCCGCGCACCAGCTCGCCGACCGGGGCCAGCGAGCCGCGGCCGTGCGGCGCCATCGCCGAGACCATGGTCAGCAACGGGTACTCGCGCGGGTGCCGGACGGCGTCGCGCAGCAGGCCCGGCGAGCCGATGCCGGCCCGCGGCCTGGGCGGCAGCGCACCGCCGACCGCGGTGTCGTAGTCGAAGGCGAGCCCGGCCAGCGGGCCGTCGGCGACCGGCAGGCCGCGCTGGTGGTCGCGCAGCTGTTCGGGGTGGACGCCGCCGGACAGCATCGCGGCGAGGATCGCGCCCGCCGAGGTGCCGAGCAGGACGTCGGCGTCGCCGGGCCGGCGCCCGGTGGCCTCCTCGACGGCGCACAGCGCGCCGACCGTCCAGGCCGCGCCGAGCATCCCGCCGCCGCCCAGCACCAGGCCCCGCCGGGGTGCGCCCCCGGCGCGCGGCGCGGCGCCCGCGACCGTCGGGGCCGGCACCGCTGCTGCTACCCGTGTCGTCGTCATTCCGCCCGCCCGTCGTCCTGGGGGCGTCGTCGGCTCCCCGCGGTTCCCGGTCAGGCTCCGATGGTGCGCGCCGGGGCGGGACGGCGCAATGCGACGCCCCGGCGCCGCCACCCGGTCCGCCCAGTCGGACCGTCCCCTTTCGAGCCGTACGAACGGCTCCCGGCCGTCAACCCGGTGCCCTCCGACAGCCGCCCCGACCCGTCACCACACTGGCCGATTCACCCGGATAGGTGAATCCGGGAGCGGGCTCCGACCGCTCCGGAAAGGCGTTGCCGCGCCACGGGCGGCGCCCCCAGCCTGGACCCGTCCGTACCCGTACCACCCCGTCGAGGAGCCACCGTGACCACCCACCCCGCCACCCGCCCGCCCCGCCGCCCGCGCACCGTCGGCGGCGCCTGCGACCCGGCCGGGCGCCACCCCCGGCACCCGCGCACCGCCTGCGCCGGCGCCGGCGCCCCCACCGCCGACCCCCGGGCGCTGGCCTCCCGCTTCGCCCACCAGCTGGTCGAGGTGCTCACCGGCGCGCGGCCCTCCGGGCAACTGATGCGGCACACCAGCCTGGACGGCTACGGGCAGCTCGCCTCGCTGGTCCGGACGGGCGCGCTGCGCCGCGGCGGGGCCGCCGACCGGCCCCGGCTCGGCCCGGTGCACGACCGCTCGCCCTCGCCCGACGCGGTCGAGGCCTGCGTCCGGGTCGACCTGGGCCGCCGGCACCACATGGTGGCCTTCCGGCTGGAGCAGCGCGGCCCGGCCGGGCAGTGGCAGTGCACCGCCGTGGAGGCCCGGTGACCGCACGCGACCGGGGGACGGCGCAGGGCGCCGCCCCCGTCCGGGAGCGGCGCCCTGTGCGGCGTCCTGCCTGGTGTCCCGCGGCCCCTGCGGGCCGCGCGGCCGGCTCAGGCCTTGCGGCGGCGGCCCTTGGCCGACTTGGCGGCCTTGCGGCGCTCGGCGCGGGTCATCCCGTCGCCCTCGTCCTCCGGCGCGAGGTCCTCGAAGTCGCCCTCGACCACACCGCCGCCGACCTCCTCCGAGGGGGCCGTGTAGTGCAGCCGCTGCGGCTTCGGGGCCTCCAGGCCCTTGGCCTTGATCTCCGGGCGGGCGGCGTCCTTCTCCAGCTTGTCGAGCACCACCTGGGCGTCCTCGACCGGGACCTCCTCGACCTGCTGCTCGACCTGGACCTCCAGGTTGAACAGGTAGCCGACGGACTCCTCCTTGATGCCCTCCATCATCGCGGTGAACATGTCGAAGCCCTCGCGCTGGTACTCGACCAGCGGGTCGCGCTGCGCCATGGCCCGCAGGCCGATGCCCTCCTGGAGGTAGTCCATCTCGTAGAGGTGCTCGCGCCAGCGGCGGTCCAGCACCGACAGCACGACCCGGCGCTCCAGCTCGCGCATGATCTCCTCGCCGAGCTGGTCCTCACGGGCGCCGTACTGCGCCTGGATGTCCTCCTGGACGACCTTGACCAGGAACTCGGGGGTCAGGCCGGCCGGACCGCCGACCTCCTCCTCCAGCTCCGCCAGGTCCAGGGCGACCGGGTAGAGCTGCTTGAGCGCGGTCCAGAGCTTGTCCAGGTCCCAGTCGTCCTCGAAGCCCTCGCCGGTGGCCGCCTTGACGTAGGCCTCGACGGTGTCGTCCATGAAGTGGCCGACCTGCTCCTGCAGGTCCTCGCCCTCCAGCACGCGGCGGCGCTCGCCGTAGATGACCTCGCGCTGGCGGTTGAGCACCTCGTCGTACTTGAGGACGTTCTTGCGGATCTCGAAGTTCTGCTGCTCGACCTGGGTCTGCGCGGAGGCGATCGCGCGGGTGACCATCTTGGACTCGATCGGCACGTCCTCGGGCACGTTGGCCATCGAGAGCACGCGCTCGACCATGCCGGCCTTGAACAGGCGCATCAGGTCGTCGCCCAGCGACAGGTAGAAGCGGGACTCGCCCGGGTCGCCCTGACGGCCGGAGCGGCCGCGCAGCTGGTTGTCGATCCGGCGGGACTCGTGCCGCTCGGTGCCGAGGACGTAGAGGCCGCCGGCCTCCTTGACCTCGTCCTGCTCGGCCTTGACCGAGACCTTGGCCTTCTCCAGGGCGGCCGGGAAGGAGGCCTCGTACTCGTCCGGGGTGTCGGTCGGGGTGAGCCCGCGCTGCGCCAGCTCGGCGGCGGCCAGGTGGTCGGCGTTGCCGCCCAGCATGATGTCGGTGCCGCGGCCGGCCATGTTGGTGGCGACGGTCACGGCGCCCTTGCGGCCGGCCTGCGCGACGATCTGCGCCTCGCGCTCGTGGTGCTTGGCGTTCAGCACCTCGTGCGGGATGCCGCGCTTGCGCAGCTCCTGCGACAGGTACTCGGACTTCTCGACCGACACGGTGCCGACCAGCACCGGCTGGCCCTTCTCGTGCTTCTCGGCGATGTCCTCGACCACGGCGGCGAACTTGGCCGGCTCCGACTTGTAGATCAGGTCGGGCTGGTCGATGCGCAGCGGCGTCTTGTTGGTCGGGATCGGCACCACGCCGAGCTTGTAGATCTGGTGGAACTCGGCGGCCTCGGTGGTGCCGGTACCGGTCATGCCCGCGAGCTTGCTGTACAGGCGGAAGAAGTTCTGCAGGGTGATGGTGGCCAGGGTCTGGTTCTCGTTCTGGACCTCCACCCCCTCCTTGGCCTCGATCGCCTGGTGCATGCCCTCGTTGTAGCGGCGGCCGGCCAGGATGCGGCCGGTGTGTTCGTCGACGATCATGACTTCGCCGTTCATGACGACGTAGTCCTTGTCCGCCTTGTACAGCTCCTTGGCCTTGATGGCGTTGTTCAGGAAGCCGACCAGCGGGGTGTTCACCGACTCGTAGAGGTTGTCGATGCCGAGGTAGTCCTCGACCCGGCTGACGCCGTCCTCCAGGATGCCGACGGTGCGCTTCTTCTCGTCGACCTCGTAGTCGCGGTCGATCTTCAGGCGCTGCACCAGCTTGGCGAAGTCGGCGTACCACTTGGTCGCCTGGTCGGCCGGGCCGGAGATGATCAGCGGGGTGCGGGCCTCGTCGATGAGGATCGAGTCGACCTCGTCGACGACCGCGAAGTTGTGGCCGCGCTGGACGAGTTCGTCCTTAGACCAGGCCATGTTGTCGCGCAGGTAGTCGAAGCCGAACTCGTTGTTGGTGCCGTACGTGATGTCCATCCCGTACTGGACCTTGCGCTCGGCGGGCGTCATGTTCCCGAGGATCACGCCGACTTCGAGACCGAGGAAGCGGTGCACCCGGCCCATCCACTCCGAGTCGCGCTCGGCGAGGTAGTCGTTGACGGTGATCAGGTGGACGCCCTTGCCGGTCAGCGCGTTCAGGTACGCCGGGAGGGTGCCGACGAGGGTCTTGCCCTCACCGGTGCGCATCTCGGCGACGTACCCGTGGTGCAGGGCCGCGCCACCCATGAGCTGGACGTCGTAGTGCCGCTGGCCGAGCACGCGCTTGGCGGCCTCGCGGACGGTGGCGAACGCCTCGGGGAGGATGTCGTCCAGGCTCTCGCCGTCCGCGATCCGCTGCTTGTACTCGTCGGTCAGCGCGCGCAGCTCGGCGTCGGTGAGGTTGACGAAGTCCTCTTCGATGGAGTTGACCTGGGCAGCAATCCGCTGCAGCTTGCGAAGGATCTTGCCCTCGCCGGCGCGCAGGATCTTGTCGAAGACGGACACTTGAGCGGGCTCCTTGCCTGTATTGGCACTGGACGACTGCACGGGGGGTCCACCCCACCGCACGGGCCATCGTATGCGAGGAGTCCAATGCCCCGGGAGGTGCGTCAGCACGGTATTCCCGTGTCACCCGCGCGAGCACATGACCCGATAGCACCGTCCACCGGGACAAAAGGGTCGGCAGGTCCAGGAGTTGGCCGCATATTCGGATGCCCGCTTTCCGTGCACGGCGGAATAATCCGTTCATGGCGGAAACCCTCACCGAACCGGTCACCCTCACCACCGAGCGCCTCGTCCTGCGGGCCCCGCGGGAATCGGACGTCGACACCGTCTTCGCTGCCTGCCAGGACCCGGAGATCCAGCGCTGGACGGTGGTTCCCTCTCCGTACCGGCGCGAGGACGCGGAGTTCTTCGTACGCGATCTCGCCACCGAGGGCTGGCGCACCGGCGCGAACCGGATCTGGTGCGTGTTCGAGCGCGGATCCGGCGCCCTGGTCGGTTCCCAGGGGCTGGTCCTGCGCGAGAACGACCCGGGCTGCGCCGAGATCGGCTGGTGGGCCGTGAAGGAGTTCCGCGGCCGCGGCTACACGACCGAGGCCGCCCGAGCGGTCTCCCGCTTCGGTCTGCGCGAGCTCGGCCTGCGCCGCCTGGAGTGGCAGGCCTACGTCGGCAACGACGGCTCCCGCGCGGTCGCCGAGCGGGCCGGCTACCGCTTCGAGGGCACGCTGCGCTCGTACGCCGAGCAGCGCGGCGTCTTCCACGACGCCTGGGTCGCCTCGCTGCTGCCCTCCGACCTGGGCTGAGGACGGGCCCGGGGCCGCTGTCGGTGCCCCGGACTACGCTCGCCGGCATGACCGCCGCAGCCGCGCCCAGCACCCCCGTCACCGTCCTGAGCGCCGACGAAGCCCGCCGGATCGCCCTGCGCGCCCAGGGGCTGCTCGGCGCGCCCGACCGCCGGGCCGGGGTGCGCGGGGTGCTGCGGCACCTGGGCGCCGTCCAGCTGGACACCATCTCGGTGCTCGCCCGTTCCCACGAGCTGGTGCCGTACGCCCGCCTCGGCGCGGTCGGCCGCCCGGCGGTCGAGGCGGCGTACTGGGGCGGCGGCACGAGCTTCGAGTACTGGTCGCACGCGGCCTGCGTCCTGCCGGTCGAGGAGTGGCCGCTGTTCGCCTTCCGGCGCCGCCACTACCGCGCCCGCGGCCACCTGTGGGGAGGCCACCAGGTCACGCCCGAGACCTACCGCCTGGTGCTCGACAAGCTGCGCGCCGAGGGACCGTTGACCTCGACCGAGCTGGGCGGCGCCAAGAAGACCGCCGAGTGGTGGGACTGGTCCGACACCAAGATCGCGGTCGAACGGGCGCTGGCCTTCGGCGACGTGGTCTGCACCGAGCGCCGGAGCTGGAAGCGGGTCTACGCGCTGGCCGAACAGGCCGTCCCGGACGCGCTGTTCGGCCAGGAGCCGTCGGACGAGGAGTGCGTGCGCACGCTGGTCGGCCAGGCCGGCGCCGCACTCGGAGTGGCCACCCGGGCCGACCTCCAGGACTACCACCGTCTGCGCGCCGAGCAGTTGGACGCGGTGCTCGCCGACTCCGGGCTCGTCCCCGTCGAGGTGGCCGGCTGGGGCCCGGACGGCGCCCCGGCCCCCGCCTGGGCCGACCCGGCCGCCCTGGCCACCACCCCGCGCGGGCGCCACCGCACCACGCTGCTCTCGCCGTTCGACTCGCTGGTCTGGGACCGCCCGCGGACGGAGCGGATCTTCGCCATGGAGCACCGGCTGGAGGCCTACACCCCCAAGCACAAGCGGGTGCACGGCTACTTCGCGATGCCGCTGCTGGCCGGCGGCCGGCTGGTCGGCCGGGTCGACCCGGCCCGCGAGGGCCGCACCCTGGTCGCCCGGCAGATCTCGCTCACCGGGGACCGGGGGCGGGACGCCCGGTACGTCGAGCCGCTGGCGACGGCCCTGCGCGAGGCGGCCTCCTGGGTCGGCTGCGACACCGTGCGGGTCGGGGCGCTGCACGACGAGCGGCTGCGCCCGGCCCTGGAGAAGCTGCTGGCGTGAGCGCGGCCGGCTCACCCTATTTCGAGGATCTTCTCCCGCATCGCGTACACCACCGCCTCCATCCTGGAATGCAGTTGGAGCTTCTCCAGGATGTTGCGCACGTGGTTCTTCACGGTGTTCTCGCTGATGAACAGCTCCTTGGCGATCTCCCGGTTGTTCATCCCGGTCGCCACCAGCTTGAGCACCTCCAGCTCCCGGTCGGTGAGCCGGGGCGCGGGCACCAGGTCCCGGTCGTCGGAACGTCGCTGGATCATCGACTTGAACTCGGTGAGCAGCTTGGAGGCCATCGACGGGCTGATCTGCGACTGCCCGTCGGCGACCGCGCGGATCGCCGTGGCGACCTCGTCGGTGGAGATCTCCTTGAGCAGGTAGCCGGTGGCCCCCGCCTTGATCGCCTCGTAGAGGTCGGCCTCCTCGTCGCTTATCGTCAGCATGATGATCTTGGTGCTGGGTGCCACGTCCTTGATCGCCGTACAGGCCTCGATCCCGCTGCGCCGCGGCATTCGGACGTCCATCAGGATGATGTCCGGCAGCAGGTCGGCGGCCTTCAGCACCGCCTCGGCGCCGTCCCCCGCCTCGCCGACGACCTTGATGTCCTGCTCCTCGGCGAGGACGATCTCCAGCCCCCGCCGGAACAGGGCGTGGTCGTCCACCACCAGCACACGGATCGGCTCACCCCGGCGCGGCGCGTACGCGGGCTCCTCCTCCGGCCCCAACGGCAGCCCGGGCCCAGCCGCGGGCCCCAGCCCGAAGTGATCCCCCATCCGCTCCTCCCCCTTCGCGGGTCGTCGTGCGCCAATCATTCCACGCCCGGCAGCCGCCGAGGTCACCCTCCGGCACCGATTCCCCCGCATCGGGTGACCCCGGCCCCGGACCCGACCGCGTTCGAACCACCCCGCCCCCGGAACGCCGGTGACCCCGGCGGTCGCTGCCACCGGGGTCACCCCTCCATCACCGCTCGAACGGTCAGTCCTCGTCGTCGGCCTCGCCGATCGCGCCGCCCGCGCCACTGCCCGGCCCGGCCTGCAGGTCCGTCTGCAGGTGGATGACACCGTAGTTGTAGCCGTGCCGGCGGTAGACGACGCTGGGCAGGCCGCTGTCCTTCTCCACGAAGAGGTAGAAGTCGTGGCCGACCAGTTCCATCTCGTAGAGCGCCTGGTCCAGCGCCATGGGGGCGGCCGGGTGCGTCTTCTCCCGGACCACCAGCGGGCCTTCGCCCTCCACTTCCAGGGATCCCATCATGGTCTTGCGGACGGCGCCGTTGGTCCCGCCCTCCAGCGTCGACGGCTCCGGCAGCGCGGCCAGGGCCGCGGTCGCCTCGGCGACGCTGATGGGGGTGCGGCCGTTCGCGCCGCCCTTGTGCACCCGGCGCCGGTCTGCGGACTTGCGCAGCTGCGCGTCGAGCTTCGCCGAAGCCAGGTCGAGCGCCGCGTACGGGTCGGCGGCGGCGGCTTCGGCCCGGATCACCGGCCCACGGGTACGGAGAGTGATCTCCACCCGCTCCGACCGGTCGGCCTGCCGCGGGTTGTGCTCCTTGGACACCTCGACGTCGAGGCTGATCACCTTGCCGTCGAACTTCTGGACCTTCTCCAGCTTCTCGGCCACGTGCTCGCGGAACCTCTTGGGCACCTCGGTCTTGCGGCCCTTGACGACGATGTCCACGCAGAACTCCGATCCCTCGTGCTGACGCCGATCCGGGTGCTACCGGATCGGGCTGAGACCCAGCTGGACCAGCCCATCCACTGCCGGCCCCCCGCCCCGCCGCCAGCGGCGGAAACGACTGGCCCTCACCTCACTTCCTCCCCACCAGGGACGGTTGAAACCCCCTGGAGCCTCATCGAACACCTCACAGGGGGTTTTCGCCTCCCCAGGCGAGAAACGGGGTATGACCCGATACTGCGAGCGGGCGGTCAAGCTGTTGCACCCTGTCTACCCTCCCACGAGTGAAGTATCGGTAAATACCTGGACAACACCCCCCATACGGCGGATCCTTTGCTCACTCCCCGTGCCTGCCGCCGCCAGGAGCAGCCGTGCCACCGCACCCCTCGCCCCCTCGCCCACCGTCCGGCCACGGACCGTTCGGCCACGCACTGGCCGGGCTGCTGGACGTCCTGCTCCCCGCGAACTGCGCCGGCTGCGGCAGCGAACGCACCCAGCTCTGCCCGGCCTGCCGGCACGTCCTGGCCACCGCGCGGCCCGGCCCCACCCTGCTGCCCTGGGCGCACGCCGCAGCCCCCTACGGCGACCCGGTCCGGCAGTTGCTGCTCGCCCACAAGGAACGCGGCGCACTCCGACTGGCCGGCCCGCTCGGCGAGGCCCTCGGCCGGGCCGTGTGCTCCGCCCTGGGAGCGCGGGCCGGCACCGCGCCGCTGCTGCTGGTGCCGATGCCCTCGGCCCGCGCGGCCGTCCGCGCCCGCGGCCACGACCCGACGCTGCGACTGGCCGGGGCCGCCGCCCGCTCGCTGCGCCGGGCCGGCCTGGACACCCGGGCCGCGGCGCTGCTGCGGCACGCCCGCCCGGTCGCCGACCAGACCGGGCTGAACGCGGCGGAGCGGCGCCGCAACCTGCACGGCGCGCTCACCGTGCTGCCGCGCGCCCGGGCGGGCCTGGCGGGCCGTCACCCCGTCCTGGTGGACGACCTGGTGACCACCGGGGCCAGCCTCGCCGAGGCCGCCCGGGCGCTGGCCGACGCCGGCCTGCCGGCCCGGGCCGGCGCCGCGGTCGCGGCCACCTCGATGCGCCCGGCGGGCTGACCGCCACCGGCGCGCCGCCCCGCGGGCAGCACGCCGGACCCGGTGTCAGCCCGCGCGGACGGTCCGTCCGCCCCTCCCGACCGGGCGTCAGCCCGCGTAGAAGAAGGACCGCGGCTTGTCGACCAGCGGGGCCTCCCGCCACTGGTTGTTGACCAGCCGGTAGGCCTTGAGCTCGCTCGGCTTGCCGTCCGCCTGCTTGACCTCCGCCATCGCGAGGACCGGCGGCGCCTGGGTCAGGCTGTCCGCCCGGGATTCCGAGGCCGCGACGGTCATCATGCTGTCGGCGCTCTGCAGTTGGGTGTCGGTGCTCTGCGAGCCGTCGGTGCTGATGAAGTAGAGCTGCTGGGTCCGGTCGGCCTCCTTGCCGAGCACCAGCAGCTGGTCGGCGTCCGCCCAGGACACCGAGGCGACGTCGGTGAGCGTGGGGGCGGCCCGGCGCAGCCCGGTGATCTTCACCGTCGGCGCCTGCGGGGTGCCGCCGTGCACCACCAGGCCGAACATCAGCGAGCGGATGGCCACGCCCGGGGTCTTGACCACCAGGGCGACCCGGACGCCGTCCGAGGAGATCTTCAGCGCCTGCACGGTCTGCCCGGTCAGCCCCTCGACCGGCACGGTGTACGACTTGTTGCCGCGCACCATCACGACGCGCTGCCCCTGCTGGTTGCGGTCCACCACCCAGAGGTCGCCGCGGCCGTCCCAGCTGGGCGAGGCGAAGCCGTCCTCCTTGTCGCCCGACTTCGCCGTCGAGCTGAGCACCGGCTCGCCCAGGGCGACCGCCGCGTCCGTCAGCTGCACCGAGTAGACCTGGTGGCCGTCCTCGCTGATCACGGCGGCCTGGGCGCCGCCCCGGCTGACCGCGACGGCGCCGAGCGGCGGCTTGGTGTTCGACTGCGGCTTGCCGAGGACGCCGCGGACCGGGTCGCCGGCACGCCCCTCGTCGGTCGCCACCAGGGAGCCGTCGGCGCGCTGGTAGTACTGCGTCGCGGCCGTCGATCCGGCCAGGGCCCCGGGGCCGGTGGCCGGCACGTCGGTGCGGCTGGCGGTGCAGGAGCCTCGCTGCCCCTTCAGTTCCAGCCGCTCGACCTGCCCCTTGCCCTGGTCGGCGAGGGTGTAGAAGAGCTGGGTCGCCATCCGCCGGCAGGCCATCGGCTCGCTGACGTCGGCGCCGCCGAGCTGCACGTGGGCGACCCGGCCGTCGTCGATGGTCACCCGGTCGACCCGGGCGGCGTTCGGGAAGGCCGTGCGGACCACCGGCGAGAGCCAGGTGGAGGGCCCGTCGGCCACCGCCTGGGCTGCCGAGGTCAGCGGGTCTATTCGGCGCCGCAGGTAGATCGGGTCAGCGACCAGCACCTCCTGGCCGACGTTCCCCGAGGCCACCGCGGACGGGTCCGGCGAGGTGTAGAAGAACCGCTCGACCTGGCGGAAGCTGTTCCGGAAGTTGGTCTCGTTCATGATCACGCCGGACGGCAGCTTGTCGATCCGCCACTCGCCGTCCTTCTCCCGGACGAAGGTGAAGTCGGACGAGACGTTGTTGTTCTGCCCGGCCACCGGCAGGTACGAGTGCTTGTCGTCGACGCTGGCGACCAGTTGCCCGCTGACCGTCACCGTCACCGGGTCCAGGCCGTCCGCGTTGGTGACGTCCTGGCCGCCCGGGATGGTGGTGGACGAGAGCACCCGGATCCCGGCCTCCGGCTTCCAGGCCGCGGCGGCGCCCTCGGTGAGGTACTTGCGCGCCGTCTCGTACCCCTCGTCGGCGGTCACCGCGTCCAGGAAGCCGGTCAGCAGCTCGTGCGGCTTGGCTCCCTTGCCGGGTGCCACCGGGTAGACCCTGGCCTGCAGGTTCTTGTCCGCCGAGCCCTGGGACAGCTCCACCTTGGTGATGCCGCCGGAGTCCGGCATGGCGGCGCAGCCGCTCGCCAGCAGGGCGAGCAGCGCGCCGGTCACCGCGAGGCGCCGCGGCTCAGTCCTGTTGCTCGTCCCTCGCACGATGCGACCCCTCCAGGTCCGTCCCACCCATCACGTCCGGCTCAGCCGTCCGCTGTGCCACCGACGGCCGTCCGGGCGTCGGGTCCACCATGACCTGGGCGCCGGTCGCCCCGTACCCGGCACCCGCCGTCCGCACGTCCGAGGGGTCCGTACGCGGCCCCTCGGGCAGTCGGCGCTGGCCGAGGCCGGGGCCGATGTTCAGCACCCCGCCGAGCCCGCTGCCGAGGCCGGCACCGAGACCGAGGCCGTCCGGCGCCTCCGTCGGCTCCTCGGCGACGGTCATCGCCGTCGAGCCGACCGGGCTGATCGCCCGCCGGTACGGCGTCCCGTACGTGCCCAGGCCCCGGTTGTTGCGGGAGTCCTCCGGCTCCAGCCGGAAGGGCGCCCGGGAGATCTCGCCGCCGCGGGTGCGCGGCAGGGTCAGCCGGAAGTGCGAGCCGCCGCCGGGCTCGCCCCAGGCCTGGAGCCAGCCGCCGTGCAGGTGGGCGTCCTCGACGGCGATGGACAGGCCGAGGCCGGTGCCTCCGGTGGTCCGCACCCGGGACGGGTCGGCCCGCCAGAAGCGGTGGAACACCCGGGACGCCTCGCCCGGCTTGAGGCCGATGCCGTAGTCGCGCACGCCGACCGCGACCGCGCCGTCCGCCGAGCCCAGCCGGACCACCACGTCGCGGCCCTCGCCGTGCTCCAGCGCGTTGACGACCAGGTTGCGCAGGATGCGCTCGATCCGGCGGGAGTCGACCTCGGCCAGCACCGGCTCGCCGTCGCCGCGGATCACCACGGCGCTGCCCTTGGCCTCGGCGAGCGGTTCGGCGGCCTCGACCACCCGGCCGACGATCTCTCGCAGGTCGACCGGCTCGGCGTCCAGGATCGCGGCGCCGGCGTCGAACCGGCTGATCTCCAGCAGGTCGGCGAGCAGCGACTCGAAGCGGTCCAGCTGGCCCTGCAGCAGCTCCGCGGAGCGGGCGGCCATCGGGTCCAGGTCCTCGCGGCTGTCGTAGATGAGGTCGGCGGCCATGCGCACCGTGGTCAGCGGGGTGCGCAGCTCGTGCGAGACGTCCGAGACGAAGCGCCGCTGCACCCGGGACAGCTCCTCCAGCTGGCGGATCTGCGCCTGCAGGGCGTTGGCCATCCGGTTGAACGATTCCCCGAGGCGGGCGATGTCGTCCGTCCCGGTCACCTTCATCCGCTCTTCCAGGTGCCCGTCGGCGAGCCGCTCGGAGATCCCGGCGGCCATCCGGACCGGGGTGACCACCTGGCGCACCACGACCCAGGCGATGCCGCCCATCAGGATCACCACGAACACGCCGGCGGTCGCCAGGGTGCCGGTGACCAGGTTGAGGGTGTCGGTCTCCTGGCCGAAGGAGAACACGTAGAACATCTGGTAGCTGTTGCCGGCCGCGGCCGGACCGATGAACTGCATGCCGAGGGCCAGCCCGGGCTCGGTCTTCCCGCCGCTCTCGGGCGAGCGGTGGATCCGGGTCGGCTGGTCGAACATCTGGCCGGGCTCGGAGGCGAGCTTGGCCCGCAGGGCGTCCGGGATGCTGCTGGGCTGGATGTCACCGGAGTAGCGCGGCGCGAAGCCGGCGGTGTCCGGGACGACGGCGCCGCTGCCGGGGGCCATCGCGATCACCGAGTAGACGGTCTGCCCGCTCCCGGCGAGGTCGTTGACCTGCCGCAGCAGCCAGGTGCCGGTCTCGTCGACGGTCGGGTCGGCGGTGCCCCGCAGCTTCTGGTCCCTGGCCTCGTCGATCTTCTTCTGCTCGACCTGGAAGCCGATCCTGGCCTGCGCCCGGGCGGCGTCCATCTTGGTGTCGAGCAGGCCGGTGCGCACCTGCGCCACCACGACCACGCCCAGCACCAGGACCACCGCGATGGACGCCAGCAGGGACACCGCGACCACGCGCAGCTGGATCGACCGCCGGTACAGCGCGGACACCCGGTGCACGGGACGGCGCAGCTGACGCTTGGCCAGCCCGACGACGCCCGAGGGGCGCCGACGGCGGGTGGTCGAACTCAGTACGTCCCCGCGCACGGCTCCGGCCCCGTCGGTCGCGGTACCCGACGGGGTCTCGTCAGCCCGGTCCGTCACGTCAGCTGGGTCCGGCCTTGTAGCCGACGCCGCGGACGGTCACCACGATCTCGGGGCGCTCCGGGTCCTTCTCGATCTTGGAGCGGAGGCGCTGTACGTGGACGTTGACCAGGCGGGTGTCCGCCGCGTGGCGGTAGCCCCAGACCTGCTCCAGCAGCACCTCGCGGGTGAACACCTGCCAGGGCTTGCGGGCCAGCGCGACCAGCAGGTCGAACTCCAGCGGGGTCAGCGGGATGCCCCGGCCGTCCCGCTTCACCGAGTGGCCGGCCACGTCGATCACCAGATCGCCGATGGTCAGCTGCTCGGGTGTCGGCTCCTCGGCGCGGCGCAGCCGCGCACGGACCCGGGCCACCAGCTCCTTGGGCTTGAACGGCTTGGTGACGTAGTCGTCGGCACCCGATTCCAGGCCCACCACCACGTCGACCGTGTCGGTCTTGGCGGTCAGCATGACGATCGGAATCCCGGATTCCGCCCGGATCTGCCTGCAGACGTCGATGCCGTCCCGACCGGGCAGCATCAAGTCGAGCAGGACCAGATCGGGCTTGGTCTCCCGGAACGCGGCTAGCGCCTTGTCCCCATCCGCGACGAAAAACGGCTCAAAACCCTCACCACGCAGCACGATGCCGAGCATCTCGGCCAGTGCGGAGTCGTCATCAACGACGAGGACGCGTCCCTTCATGCGTCCATCCTCTCATTACCGGATTGTGACCTGCCGCACAGCAGTGCCATTGCTCCAGAACGGCCAACTTCCCCCACCGGCGCATTCCGGCCATACCGGGCGAATGACCACGGCCCGAGCGCCTCCGAACCGTCCGCGGCCCACCGCCCGACCCACCGTGACCGCCCGTTGCCGATCAGCAACCGGATCCCCATGGGGCCTCCTGCGGCCCCATGGCACGATTGGCGCTGCGTGCGGGCGGAAGATCCGTCCGGAGCCGCGCCCACGACGCCCCTCCGAGGAGCAGTGATGACCGACACTCCGGGCTGGGCCTCGCCCAGCTCGTCCGAGCCACCCCGCGACGGCGTCCGGCCCCCGGCCGACGCGCCCGCCGCCGTGCCCGGGCCGTCGGCACCACCGCAGGCCACCCCCGGCTGGACCGGCCAGCCGGGCCAGTACGGCCAGTACGACCGGCCCCAGTGGGGCCAGCAACCCCCCGGCGGCCGGCACCCCCACGGCTGGGGCGCACCGCAGAGCCCCAGGCCCGGCGTCATCCCGCTGCGCCCGCTCGGCGTCGGCGAGCTGCTCGACGGCGCCGTCGGCACCGTCCGCCGGCACTGGCGGACCGTCCTCGCCCTCTCCCTCGGCATCGCCGTGGTCGCCCAGGCCGGAGCCGTCCTGGTGGACCTCCTGGTCAGGGGCAAGACCGGCGCCGCCACCCAGACCCTGCGCCTGGTCGCCGCCCTGCCGCTGCAGTTGCTGCTCGACGTGCTCGCCGCCGCGCTCCTCACCATCGTCGTCAGCCGCGCCGTCCTCGGCCGCTCCGCGACCGCCGGGGAAGCCTGGCGCGACGCCCGGCCGCGGATCCTGCAGCTGCTCGGGCTCACCCTGCTCACCGTCCTGATGGGCCCCGGCGTGGCCCTGCTCGGCTTCGCCCCGCTGATCGGTTACGGCGCCGGCGGCGCCGACGAGCCCGCGACCACCGCGCTGCTCTTCCTCGTCGGCCTGCTGGCCCTGCCCGTCGCCGCCTGGCTGTGGGTCCGCTACAGCCTGGCCGCCCCCGCGCTGATGCTGGAGAAGCAGGGCGTGGCCACGGCACTGTCGCGCTCGCGGCGCCTGGTCCGCGGCTCCTGGTGGCGGATCTTCGGCATCACCCTGCTGAGCAAGGTGCTGTCGCTGGTCGTCGCGGTGGTCATCGCCGTCCCGTTCCGCTTCATCGGCCTGATGCTCGGCTTCGAGACCCTCGACCCGAACGGCCTGACCGGCACGAGCCACCAGGGCGTCGCGATGATGGTCGTCATGGCGGTCGCCGGAATCATCGCCGGCACCCTCACCACCCCCTTCATGGCGGCCGTCGGCGTGCTGCTCTACGTCGACCAGCGGATCCGTCGCGAAGCCCTGGACATCGAGCTCGCCCGCGCCGCCGGTCTGCCCGAGTACGGCGGCACCGGCTGGGGCGAGCCCAGCGACCAGACCCCGGCGAGGCGCTGAACCGGATGCCTAGTTGGGGGGACAGGCTCCTCGCCGCGGGCGGCGCCCCGGTCACCGTCCCGCGCGATCCCGCGCGCGACGCCGCCCGGGACGAGCTGCTCAACGCCGAGTACCACAAGAACGACCCGTCGATCCTGCAGCGGGCCGTGGACTGGTTCTGGGACCACGTCTCCGGCGCGCTCGGCAGCATCTCCGGCGACGGCACGAGCGGCACCACCGGCCTGGTGCTCTTCCTGGTCGTCGCGGTGCTGATCGGCGCCGCGCTCTGGTGGCGCCTCGGCGCGCCCGGGCGCGCCGCCCGCACCACCGGGGACGTGTACGGGGTCGAGGGCCCGCGCAGCGCCGCGCAGTACCGGGCGGACGCCGCCGGGCATGCCGCCGCCGGGCGCTGGGCCGACGCCGTCCGCGAGCAGATGCGGGCCCTCGTCCGGGGCCTGGAGGAGCGCACCCTGCTCGACTCCCGCCCCGGCCGCACCGCGGACGAGGCCGCCGACGAGGCAGGCCGGGCGCTGCCCGAGCACGCCGCCGCACTGCACGCGGCCGCCCGCACCTTCGACGACATCACGTACGGCGAGCGCACCGCCGACCAGGCCGCGTACCGCCTGCTGCACGAGCTCGACCGGACGCTGGAGCGCACCCGCCCGGTGCTCACGCCCGGCGCGGCGGCCCCCGCCGCGTCCGCTTCGACCCCGCCCCAGGCCCCGGGAGGAACGGCATGACCGCCACCGCCCCCGCGCCGTCGCCCGCGGCCGAGGCGCCGGCCGGCGCCGCCCCGACCAGCCTCGCCCCCACGGCCCGCGGCCTGTGGCGCCGGGCCCGCTGGTACCTGGCCTTCCTCGCCGCCCTGCTGATCGGCGCCGTCGCCGTGACCTCCCTCGGCCAGGACCACCGGTACCCGCCGCTCGACCCCCGCTCGTACGACGCCGACGGCGCCCACGCCGTCGTCACGCTGCTCGAACAGCAGGGCCTCAAGGCCGAGTTCACCACCGACCCGACCGGCAGCCCGGCCGGCCCCGACACACTCGTGCTGCCCGAACCGGACCTGCTCGACCCCGCCCAGCTGCGCGCCGTCGCGGCCGCCGGACACCGGAGGCTGGTCCTGATCGCCCCGGGCCCGACCGCACTCACCGCGCTCGCCCCCGGCATCCGGCCGTCCGAGGACGGCGGCGGCTACGCCTCCGTCCGCAGCACCGCAGCGGACTGCCCGCTCGTCGAGGCCACCCGGGCCGGCAGCGCCCACCTGGGCGGCATGCTCTACACCAGCGGCAGCCGCGGCCAGGGCTGCTACCCGCGCGGCCACGGCTACCCGCTGGTCAGCACCCCGGCCGGCGCCGGCGACGTCATCGTGCTCGGCAGCGGCGCGTTCCTGCAGAACGAGAAGCTCGCCACCGACGGCGACGCGTCCCTCGCCCTCGGCCTGCTCGGCTCGCAGCCGCACCTCACCTGGCACCTGCCGGACTACACCGCCCCGCTCGCCGAGGGCGCCGGCCACAAGACCCTTGAGGACTTCATCCCGAGCGGCTGGCACTGGGCCTACTACCAACTCGTGGTCGCCGCCGTGCTCGCCGCCCTCTGGCGCGGCCGCCGGCTCGGCCCGGTGGTCAGCGAGGCCCTGCCCGTGGTGGTCCGCGCCTCCGAGACCACCGAGGGTCGTGCCCGCCTCTACCGGCGGGCCAGGGCCCGCGGCCACGCCGCCGAGGCCCTGCGCGGCGCGACCGCCCACCGCCTCGCCCCGGCCCTGGGCGTCCCGCTCCGGGCCGGCGCACCCGACACCGACGCACTCTGCGCGGCCGTGGCCGACCGGCTCCCCGGCCGGCCCGCCGGGGACGTCCGGGCCCTGCTGTTCGGCCCGCCCCCGACCGACGACGCCGCACTGCTGCGGCTCGCCGACGACCTCGACGCCCTCGAAAGGCAGGTTCGGAACCCGTGACCGACCAGGCAACCGCCCAGCTCCGCGCCGTCCCCGCCCCGGCGACCGCCACCCCCGGCAGCACCGACCCGCGGGCCGCGCTGACCGCCCTGCGCGCCGAGATCGGCAAGGCCGTGGTCGGTCAGGACGCCGCCGTCACCGGCCTGGTGGTCGCACTCCTGTGCGGCGGCCACGTCCTGCTGGAGGGCGTCCCCGGCGTCGCCAAGACCCTGCTGATCCGCACCCTCTCCACCGCGCTCAGCCTGGAGACCAAGCGCATCCAGTTCACCCCCGACCTGATGCCGGGCGACGTCACCGGCTCGCTCGTCTACGACGCCCGCACCTCCGAGTTCTCCTTCCAGCCCGGCCCGGTCTTCACCAACCTGCTGCTCGCCGACGAGATCAACCGCACCCCGCCGAAGACCCAGGCCGCCCTGCTGGAGGCCATGGAGGAGCGCCAGGTCACGGTCGACGGCGAGCCGCGCGCGCTGCCCGCGCCGTTCATGGTCGCCGCGACCCAGAACCCGGTCGAGTACGAGGGCACCTACCCGCTGCCCGAGGCCCAGCTGGACCGCTTCCTGCTCAAGCTGATCCTGCCGCTGCCCGACCGCGACCAGGAGTTCCAGGTCCTTTCCCGGCACGCCGCCGGCTTCGACCCCCGCGACCTCGCCGCGGCCGGCGTCCGCCCGGTCGCCGGGCCCGAGCACCTCGCCGCCGCCCGTGAGCAGATCGCCAAACTGACCGTCTCCCCCGGGGTCCTCGCCTACATCGTCGACCTCTGCCGCGCCACCCGGCAGTCCCCGTCGCTGTCCATCGGCGTCTCCCCGCGCGGCGCCACCGCCCTGCTCGCCGCCTCCCGCGCCTGGGCCTGGCTGGCCGGCCGCGACTACGTCACCCCCGACGACGTGAAGGCGCTCGCCCTGCCCACCCTGCGGCACCGGGTCGCGCTGCGCGCCGAGGCCGAGATGGAGGGCGTCACCGCCGACTCCGTCATCCAGGCCGTCCTCGCCCAGACGCCCGCACCCCGCTGATCCACCCGATCAGCCCGACCCTCCCGATCCATCGCCCGCCGCCCGCCGCCCGTTCCCGTCACGGGCCTCCGGACGACGGGTCACCGAAGGAGCGCACCGCATGGCCCTCACCGGGCGAACCGCCCTGCTCGCCGCGCTCGGCGCGCTCGTCGTGGGCCTGCTGCTGCCGTCGGCGACCGGGATCTGGCTGGTCACCGGCACGGTCCTGCTCGCCGTCGTGGCCGACCTGGTGCTCGCCGCCCCCGTCCGCGAGCTGCGGTTCGGCCGGGGCGGCGACACCACCGTCCGGCTCAGCGAACCCGCCTCGGTCGAACTGACCGTCACCAATCCGTCCGGGCGCCCCCTCCGGGCCCTGGTCCGCGACGCCTGGGCCCCGTCCGCGTGGCGGCCCGGCACCGCCGAGACCGCCTCCCGGCACACCCTGACCGTGCCCGGCGGCGAACGGCGCCGGGCCGTCACCCTGCTCGACCCGACCCGCCGCGGCGACCACCACGCCCACCGGGTCACGGTCCGCTCGTTCGGCCCGCTCGGCCTCGCCGCCCGCCAGGGCTCGCACCTCGTCCCGTGGACGGTCCGCGCGCTGCCCCCGTTCGCCAGCCGCAAGCACCTGCCCTCCCGGCTCGCCCGCCTGCGCGAACTCGACGGCCGCACCTCGGTGTTGACCCGCGGCCAGGGCACCGAGTTCGACTCCCTGCGCGAGTACCTGCCCGGCGACGACGTCCGCTCCATCGACTGGCGCGCCAGCGCCCGCCGCACGACCGTCGCCGTCCGCACCTGGCGCCCCGAACGCGACCGGCACATCCTCGTCGTCCTCGACACCGGCCGCACCTCGGCCGGCCGCGTCGGCGACGCCCCCCGCCTGGACGCCGCCCTCGACGCCGCCCTGCTGCTGAGCGCCCTCGCCACCCGCGCCGGCGACCGCGTCGACCTGCTCGCCCACGACCTCCACAAGCGCGCCGCCGTGGCCGGCTGCTCCGCCCACGAGGTCCTGCCCGCCTTCACCAACGCGATGGCCGACCTGGAGCCCGCGCTACACGAGACCGACATGCGCTCGCTGGTCTCCACCGCCCTCAAGATGGCACCGCAGCGCTCACTGATCGTCCTGCTCACCGGCCTCGACGCGGCCCCGGTCGAGGACGGCCTGCGCCCGCTGCTGCCGCTGCTCACCAAACGCCACGAGGTCGTCCTCGCCTCCGTCGCCGACCCGCGGCTGGACGTCCTCGCCGCCGGCCGCGGCACCGTCGAGGCCGTCTACGGCGCCGCGGCCGCCGAGCAGACCCGTGCCGACCGCCGCGCCACCGCCGAACACCTCACCCGCCACGGCGTCACCGTGCTCGACGCCCCGCCCGCACAGATCGCCCCGGCCCTGGCCGACACCTACCTGGCGCTGAAGGCCGCGGGCCGGCTCTGACCCCGCCCCGGCCGGCCCCTCGGGACCCCTCGGGTCCCCTCAGCGGGGCCGACCGGCGTTCGGACCCGCGTTGAGCCGGGCCGCCTGACGGGTCAGATGCTCGCGCTCGGCCAGGTTCGCCGCCTTGTGCGCCGCCTCCGCGTACAGGCGTGCCGCCGTCCCCGGGTCCCCGTCGCGCTCGTGGAGGTACGCCGCCACCGCCGTGTACCGGGGCAGTGCGTCGTCCAGCTCCGCGAGCGCCGCCAGCCCGGCCCGCGGCCCGTCCGCCTCACCGACCGCCACCGCGCGGTTCAACCGCACGACCGGACTGTCCGTCAGCCGCACCAGCTCGTCGTACCACTCGACGATCTGCACCCAGTCCGTCTCGGCGGCGGTGGGGGCGTCGGCGTGCAACGCCGCGACGGCGGCCTGTGCCTGGAACTCGCCCAGCCGGTCACGGGCCAGCGCAGTCCGGAGGATCCCAACCCCCTCGGCGATCAACCCGGTGTCCCACCGACCGCGGTCCTGCTCGGCCAGCGGGACCAGGCTGCCGTCGGGCCCGGTCCGGCCGGCCCGCCGGGCGTGGTGAAGCAGCATCAGGGCCAACAGCCCCGCCACCTCGGGATGGTCGCTCGCAGCCGCCAGCCGTCTGGTGAGCCGGATGGCCTCGGCGGCGAGGTCGACGTCCCCGGAGTAGCCCTCGTTGAACACCAGGTAGAGGACGCGCAACACCGTGGAGAGATCTCCGGGTTGATCGAACCGCACGCCGGACACGGTGCGCTTGGCCCGGCTGATGCGCTGGGCCATGGTCGCCTCGGGCACCAGGTAGGCCCGGGCGATCTGGCGGGTGGTCAGACCGCCCACCGCCCGTAGGGTGAGCGCGACCGCGGACGACGGCGTCAACGACGGGTGGGCGCACAGGAAGTAGAGCTGGAGCGTGTCGTCCACCTCGGCCGCCGGCCCCGGACCCGGCTCCTGGTCGACCAGATCCTCCCGCCGGCGGCGGGCGGTGTCCGACCGGGCCGCGTCGAGGAACTTCCGCCAGGCGACCGTGACCAGCCAGCCCTTGGGATCCCGGGGCGGACCGGCCGGCCAGACGCGCACCGCCTCGACCAACGCCTCCTGGACGGCGTCCTCGGCCGCCGCGAAATCCGCTCCGCGGCGGACGAGGATCCCGAGCACGCTCGGCGTGAGGCTCCGGAGCAGGGCCTCGTCCATCGGAAAGGTCACTCCGTGATGGTGGGCGGCGCGGCCAGGAACGGACGCAGCTCCAGCCACTCGTGGATCGGCTTCCCGCCGGCCCCCGGCGCGGCCGACAGCTCGCCGGCCAGCTCCAGGGCCCGCTCGTAGCTGTCCACGTCGATCACCATCCAGCCGGCGATCAGGTCCTTGGTCTCCGCGAACGGACCGTCGGTGACCGGCGGACGGCCCTCGCCGTCGTACCGCACCCAGGTGCCCTCGGGTGCGAGCGCCTGACCGTCGACGAACTCGCCGGTCTTCTCCAGCCGGGCCGCGAAGTCCTGCATGTACCGGATGTGCGCGGAGATCTCCTCCGGCGTCCACTGGTCCATCGGCACGCAGTTGACCGCGTCCGGGGCACCCCGGTAGTGCTTGAGCATCAGGTACTTGGCCATCGTGCTTCTCCCTCGTGCTGGTGCCACCCATTGTGGCCGCGTTCACCCCGGGGACGAAGCCGGCCACGGGTTCTCGACACGGTCGACCAAGATTTTCGTGATCCTCCCCCGCAGCCCCTCCCGCCGGAGCCGCCAGGACTCCCACCGGCGCCCGTGCGCATCGGCCGGCTCCGATGGGCTCCGGCGTTCGCCCCGGAAACACGTGCCCCGGAAACGCAAAGAACCCCCATCCGGAATCCGGATGGGGGTTCTTCACAAAGGTTGTTCGGCGGCGTCCTACTCTCCCACAGGGTCCCCCCTGCAG
>NZ_JBHWBZ010000085.1:0-30700 GCF_042735475.1 Kitasatospora sp. NPDC059577
ACATTCCGAACCCGGAAGCTAAGCCTCACAGCGCCGATGGTACTGCAGGGGGGACCCTGTGGGAGAGTAGGACGCCGCCGAACAATCATTCAGAAGAACCCCTGATCCACTCGGATCAGGGGTTCTTCGCATTTCCGGTGACGTATCGTCAGGGCATGGACGATCAGACAGCGGTCATGACGAACGACGTGCTCCGCCCCGCGCTGCGTGACGGCGCCCTGCGCGTGCTGGCGGAGGCCCAGGCGGTGGACGGCCGGGCCGCCGTGTCCGAGCAGGGCCGGCTCCGGCTGCGTTCCGCGCAGACGCCGCGGCCGGGCGTCGTCCACCTGGTCGAGACCGATGCCGCTGTGGATTCCGGTGCCGGGTCCGACTCCGAAGCAGGCTCCGGATCCGAAGTCGAGTCCGCGTCCGGCTCCGCGGTCGTGCTCGGCTACGGCCAGCTGGAGGTTCCGCAGGGCACGACCGCCGGCCCGGCCGGGAACCCCGTCGCCGAGCTGGTCGTCGACCCGGCCGCCCGCGGCCGCGGCCTGGCCCGCCCGCTGGTGGACGCCGTCCTGGAGGAGGCCCACCGGGCGGGGCACGACGCGGTGGACTTCTGGGTGCACGGGGGGCACCCGGCGGCCCGCCACCTGGCCGGTGCGTACGGGGCCGAGCTGGTCCGTGAACTGCGGCAGATGCGCCGCACCGGTCGGCAGACCGAGGAGGTGGCCGTCCCCGAAGGCGTCGAACTCCGCACCTTCCGTCCGGGGGAGGACGACGCGGAGTGGCTGCGGCTGAACGCCCTGGCCTTCGCGCACCACCCCGAGCAGGGCGCGTGGACCGGGCAGGACCTGGCCGAGCGGATCGCCGAGCCCTGGTTCGACCCGGCGGGCTTCTTCCTCGCCACCCGGGACGGCAAGGTGGTCGGTTTCCACTGGACCAAGGTGCACGGCGCCACCGCGACGGAGCCGGAGCTCGGTGAGGTGTACGTGGTGGGCGTGGACCCGGCGGAGCAGGGCAGTGGCCTCGGCCGCGCGCTGACCGCGGCGGGCCTGCGTCATCTGACCGGCTCCGGTCCGGGCGAGCGTGGACTGGAAACCGTTCTTCTCTACGTCGATGCCGACAATCCGGCCGCCGTTCGGGTATATGAACGACTGGGATTCACCATTCACGAGGTGGACCTCATGTACCGAGCCGGGTACCAGGAGAAGCGGTCGGCCTGACCGTCTCCCCCCGCCACGGTCCGGCCGTCCGAGGAGGGCGGCGGAGTCGGCCCGGAGCGGCCGGGGGCGGGAGCCGGCGCGGTCGTGGGTGAGCGTCCGGGCGGCGCGGGCCCTTGCCCCGACCGACTCAGCTTTCCTCCTGGCCATGCGGTGTTTACCGTGGATTCAATTGCTGCCGCGAAGATCACAGGATGAAGTCCGTAGTGTCTCGCTCGTGCAGAGTCGACCGCCATTCGTCGGCCGGTCCTGTACGGACCGCGCCCGGTGGATGGGCGCTGTTCCCGGCATCGGTCCGGGGCGAGGGCGACGGCCCGCAGAGCCATTCGTGTCCGGACGCCGTCCTGCTGCTGGAGGAGCTGGAGCCCATGAGCATCCCCCGCCCCGTCTCTGCCGCGCTGTCGCCGACGGCCCGGATGTCCAGTGCGCTGGGTATCCCGCCGGAGCTGCCGGCCGCGGACGAGCAGGAGCACGAAGCGTTGCCGCAGGGGCGCTTCCTGGACCGCGAACGCAGCTGGCTGGCGTTCAACGAGCGCGTCCTGGAGCTGGCCGAGGACCCGGGGATCCCCCTGCTGGAGCGGGCCAAGTTCCTGGCGATCTTCGCCAGCAATCTGGACGAGTTCTTCATGGTCCGGGTGGCCGGCCTCAAGCGCCGGATCGCCACCGGTGTCGCGCAGCGCAGTGCGTCCGGTCTCCAGCCGCGCGAGGTGCTGGACCTGATCTGGACCAGGTCGCGCGAGCTGATGGCCCGGCACGCCGCGGCCTTCCAGCAGGAGGTGCTGCCGGACCTCGCCACCGAGGGCATCGAGGTGGTCCGCTGGCCGGAGCTGGCCGAGAAGGAGCAGGCCCGGCTGCACACGCTGTTCCGGCAGAAGATCTTCCCCGTGCTGACCCCGCTGGCGGTCGACCCGGCGCACCCCTTCCCGTACATATCGGGACTCTCGCTCAACCTGGCCGTCGTGGTGCGCAACCCGGTCTCCGGGCACAAGCACTTCGCCCGGGTGAAGGTGCCGCAGTCGCTGGCCCGCTTCCTGGAGGCCTCGCCCCAGCGCTACGTCCCGCTGGAGGACGTGATGGGCGCGCACCTGGAGGAGCTGTTCCCGGGGATGGAGGTGCTGGCCCACCACGCCTTCCGCGTCACCCGCAACGAGGACCTGGAGGTGGAGGAGGACGACACCGAGAACATCCTCAAGGCCCTGGAGAAGGAGCTGATGCGGCGGCGCTTCGGCCCGCCGGTCCGGCTGGAGGTCGAGGAGTCGATCGACCCCTACATCCTGGACCTGCTGGTGCGGGAGCTGAACATCACCGAGGCGGAGGTCTTCCCGCTGCCCGGGCCGCTGGACCTGACCGGGCTGTTCGGGATCGCCGAGCTGGACCGCCCGGAGCTGAAGTACCCGAAGTTCGTGGCGGGCACCGCCCGCGGGCTGACCGACGTCGAGTCGGCCTCCCAGCCGGACATCTTCGCCGCGATGCGCGAGCGCGACGTGCTGCTGCACCACCCGTACGACAGCTTCTCCACCTCGGTGCAGGCCTTCCTGGAGCAGGCCGCCGCCGACCCGGACGTGCTGGCGATCAAGCAGACGCTGTACCGGACCTCGGGCGACTCGCCGATCGTGGACGCCCTGATCGACGCGGCCGAGTCCGGCAAGCAGGTGCTGGTCCTGGTCGAGATCAAAGCGCGCTTCGACGAGCAGGCCAACATCAAGTGGGCCCGCAAGCTGGAGGAGGCCGGCTGTCACGTGGTCTACGGCCTGGTCGGGCTGAAGACGCACTGCAAGCTGTCGCTGGTGGTCCGCCAGGAGGGCGACACGCTGCGGCGCTACTCGCACGTGGGCACCGGCAACTACCACCCGAAGACGGCCCGGCTGTACGAGGACCTCGGCCTGCTCACCTCCGACCCGCAGGTCGGGGCGGACCTCTCGGACCTCTTCAACCGGCTCTCCGGCTACTCGCGCCGCGAGTCCTACCGCCGCCTGCTGACCGCGCCGCGCGGCCTGCGGGACGGGCTGGTCTCGCGGATCCACAACGAGATCGCCCACCACCGGGCGGGCCGGCCGGCGTACGTGAAGCTCAAGGTCAACTCGATCGTCGACGAGGCCTTGATCGACGCGCTCTACCGGGCCTCGCAGGCCGGGGTGCCGGTGGACGTCTGGGTGCGCGGGATCTGCGCGATCCGCCCGGGCGTGCCGGGGCTGAGCGAGAACATCCGGGTCCGCAGCGTCCTGGGCCGCTTCCTGGAGCACTCCCGGATCTTCGTGTTCGGCAACAACGGCGACCCGGAGGTCTGGATCGGCAGCGCCGACATGATGCACCGCAACCTGGACCGCCGGATCGAGGCGCTGCTGCGGATCACCGATCCGGCGCACCGCGCCGAGCTGTCCGGGCTGATCGACCTCGGGGTGTCGGACGAGACCGAGTCCTGGCACCTGGGCCCGGACGGCGCCTGGACCCGCCACTCCCAGGACGCCGAGAGCCGGCAGCTCAGGCACGTCCAGGACCTCCTGATCGACTCGCGCCAGCGCCGTCGGGCCGCCACCTCGCGCTGACGCGTCCACTGATGCGAAGCCCCCGGAGCGGACGGCCCTCGACACTCACGAGGGCCGTCGTTCCGGCGGTCGGCCACCAGCCCCGGGGAACGGCCCCGGGGGAACGGGGATCTACCACGCCATGACCGATGCGCCGATGACGGCCCAGGCGGCCTCCACCGCGACCGCCGGGGACATCCTTTCCCACCACCTCACCGCCCAGGCCGGCGCCTTCCTGCGCGCCCTGCCGCTGGCGGTGGGCGAGGTCGGCGCCAGACCCGGGGCGGCCTCGGTCGTCCCGTCGGCGGGTACCGCGGACCTGCTGCGGGCCGTGCGGCGGGTCGGCGGGCTGCTGCACACCTTCGGCTCGCTCTTCGAGCAGACGTGGGCACAGGAGTCGCGCACCGAGCTGCGCTGGCTGCTCAACCTGCTGGCACTGGAGCCCGGGTACGTCCGGCGTTCGGCCCGGCTGCTGGGCGCGCTGGACTCGCTGAGCGGCAGCGACCCGGAGGGGACGGGCATGCTGGCCGGCCACGCGGGCGCCCCCAAGGCGCGGGCGCTGCTCGACCGGCAGCTCACCCTGGCCAGGACCAGGGCGCACTCCACGGTGCTCCAGGAGCTCCGCTCGGCCCGGCTGCACGCGCTGGCGGACCGGATGACGCTGCTGGTCGGCGAGGCGCCGCTGCTGGAGCCGGCGGGCGGCCGGGCCCCGACGGTGCTGCTGCCGCAGGCGGCCGCCGCGTTCGCCGTGCTGTCCGCGACCGCCCAGCAGCTGCCGCTGCACCGGGCCGCGACGCCGTACGGCGGGAACGGACTGCGGCGGCTGGGCGCGGTGCCGGCGGCCCGGGGCACGGTCGACGCGGACACGGCGCTGGCGGCCGACGACGCCCCGTGGGCCCGGCTGCGGATCCTGGTGAAGCGCGGCCGGTACGCCCTGGAGGTGTGCGGCCGCCCGTCCTCCGAGCTGGACGAGCTGGACGCGGTGCTGGCGCGGCAGCAGGAGGCCGCCGACGCCGCGGTCACCGCGGCCACGGCGGCGCGCACCCCGCGGATCACCCCCGCGACCGCGTACGTGCTGGGCGTGGTGCACGCCGACCAGCGGCTGGAGGTGGAGTCGGCGCGGTACGCCTTCGGCCGCCGGTGGTCCGACCTGCAGCCGGGCCCGGACGGCTGGCCGGAGTTCCCGGTCGAGGCCCGGGGGCACTCCGTCGCGCCGAGGACGGTCTGAGGTGGGCGGGCGCACGGGAACGGGGCGGGCGACGGGGAGCACGGCCGCGGCGGGCCGCGGCCCGGTGGTCCTGGCGGCCGGTGCGGTGCTGTGGCTGCCGGGGCGGCCGAAGAAGAGCGGGCGGCTCGGGCGGCCGCGGATCGCCGTGATCCACCGGCCCAAGTACGACGACTGGAGCCTGCCGAAGGGGAAGCTCGACCCCGGCGAGGGCATGGCCGACGCGGCGCTGCGCGAGGTGTGGGAGGAGACCGGCTTCCGCTGTCTGCTCGGCCCGGAGCTGCCGGCCCAGCACTACCAGGTGCAGGGCCGTCCGAAGGAGGTGCGGTACTGGGCGGCGGTGCCGTCCAACGGCGCCTTCCGGCCCAACCGCGAGGTGGACCGGATGGAGTGGCTGCCGGCCGGGAAGGCCCGTGCCCGGCTCACCTACGACCACGACCGGTTGCTGATCGATGCGCTGCTGGTGATCCTGGGGGCGAAGCCGGTGCGGACGGCCGGCCCGAAGCCCGTGGAGGAACAGTGGAAGTGATCTCCCCGCGCCCTTGCCGTGACGCAACCGTTACTACCTGACGTAGTTTCCTGCCATCCTTTCGAGGTTCACTCTCCGTTCATTTGCGACCGGCTGTCGTGTCACTTCTCCGGCCTAACTTCGGGACCACCGGAGGGCCGAACGGGCCCCGGACCACAGCAGGACCCACGCTCCGCCGTACTCGTACGGTCCGCGCGTCGGGCGATGCCACAGAAAGGGACACCCAGTGAAGCTCCAGCGGAACGGCCGCTCCAAGGCCCTCGCGATCGGTGCCATGGCGCTCGTCAGCTCGCTGTCGCTCGCCGCGTGCGGCTCGGACAACAACAGCACGACCGGGGCCGGCGGCTCCAGCGGCTCCGCCGCGGCCGGTGCCGCGATCAACTGCGGCAAGCCCGGTTCGCTGATCGCCGCCGGTTCGACCGCCCAGGGCACGGCGGTCGACGTCTGGAAGACCAACTTCAGCGGCGCCTGCTCCGGCACCACCATCAACTACCAGGGCGTCGGCTCGGGTGCGGGCATCCAGCAGTTCACCCAGGGCAAGGTCCAGTTCGCCGGTTCCGACTCGGCCCTGAAGCCGGCCGAGGTCGACGCCACCAAGGCGGTCTGCACCGGTGGCCAGGGCATCGACCTGCCGATGGCCGGCGGCCTGATCTCGCTGGTCTTCAACGTCGACGGCGTCGACAACCTGGTCCTGGACGGCCCGACCGCCGCCAAGATCTTCGACTCGCAGATCACCAAGTGGAACGACCCGGCCATCGCCGCCCTGAACCCGGGCGCCAAGCTGCCGGACGCGGAGATCCAGTCCTTCCACCGCTCGGACGACTCCGGCACCACCGACAACCTGACCAAGTACTTCGCCGCCGCCGGCAACGGCGCCTGGACCTACCCGTCCAGCAAGACCTGGGCGGCCAAGGGCGGCCAGTCGGCCAACGGCAGCGCCGGTGTCGCGGCCCAGGTGAAGCAGGTCAAGAACTCGATCAGCTACGTCGAGCTGGCCTACGCCCAGACCAACAGCCTGAAGAGCGCCGCCATCAACACCGGCGCCTCCAAGCCGGTCGAGGCCACCGCCGCCAACGCCGCCAACACCTTCGCCAAGGCCCAGATCGCCGGCACCGGCAGCGACCTGGCGCTGAAGCTCGACTACGCGACCAAGGACGAGGGTTCCTACCCGCTGGTCCTGGTCACCTACGAGATCGTCTGCGACAAGGGCAACAAGGCCGACACCCTCGACACCCTGAAGTCCTTCCTGACCTACACCATCAGTGACGCGGGTCAGAAGGCGGCCGGTGAGAAGGGCTACGTCCCGCTGCCGAAGGAGCTGACCGACAAGGTCAACGCCGTCGTCCCGACCCTCGCCTGACCCGACAGGACCACCGGTGGGGCGGCCCCGTGAGCGAGGGGGGCCGGGGCCGCCCCACCGGAACGCACCAAACCCAGCACCACGTCCGGGGCACCGCCGCCATGGTGCCGTCCCCCTTCCGGGGCGGCGCCACCAGACCGGAGTAGACCAATGACTTCATCCCCCCCTGCCGCCCCGCGAGGCAGGGAACGCCGACCGCGTGACAGCCGCGTCGGCGACAAGATCTTCATGAACCTCGCCCGGGGCTCGGGCATCCTGCTGCTGGTCATCATGGCCGCGATCGCCGGCTTCCTGGCCTGGCGCTCGGGCCTGGCCCTCAGCAAGAACGAGGGCAACTTCCTGACCTCCTTCGAGTGGGCGCCGGACGCCCCGAAGCCGGTCTTCGGCATCGCGGTGCTGGTCGTCGGCACCATCGTCAGCGCCGTCATCGCGATGGCGATCGCCGTCCCGGTGGCCATCGGGATCGCGCTGTTCATCTCGCACTACGCGCCGCGCCGGATCGCCCAGCCGTTCGCCTACCTGGTCGACCTGCTCGCCGCCGTCCCCAGCATCGTCTACGGCCTGTGGGGCGCGCTCTTCCTGGTCCCGCACATGGACGGCCTGACCAGCTGGCTCAACGAGTACCTGGGCTGGACGTACATCTTCGACCAGACCAAGTCCGGCACCCCGCGCAACCTCTTCACCGTCGGCATCCTGCTGGCGATCATGGTCCTGCCGATCATCACCGCGGTCTCCCGCGAGGTGTTCCGCCAGGTGCCGCGGATGCACGAGGAGGCGGCGCTCGCGCTCGGCGCGACCCGCTGGGAGATGATCCGCACCGCGGTGCTGCCGTTCGGCCGCCCCGGCATCATCTCGGCCTCGATGCTCGGCCTCGGCCGCGCGCTCGGCGAGACAATCGCGGTCGCGGTGGTGCTCTCCTCCAGCAACGTCCTGTCGCTGCACATCCTCGACGCGGGCGGCGGCACCTTCGCGCAGAACATCGCGCTGAAGTTCGCCGAGGCCGGCGACAACGGGCGCAAC
Organism: Kitasatospora sp. NPDC059577; assembly: GCF_042735475.1. Lineage (NCBI taxonomy): Bacteria > Bacillati > Actinomycetota > Actinomycetes > Kitasatosporales > Streptomycetaceae > Kitasatospora > Kitasatospora sp. NPDC059577. The sequence goes on from NZ_JBHWBZ010000085.1 coordinate 7,859, forward strand.
GCGCTGATGGCCTCCGGCCTCGTCCTGTTCGTCATCACCCTGCTGGTGAACGGTGCCGCGCGACTGATCATCGCCCGCCGCAAGGAGTACTCGGGGGCCAACGCATGACCGTCACCGCCATCGTCGACGACTCCCGGCCGGTCAGCCGTCCGCTGACCGCCAACCGGCTGCCCAAGTGGGCCCCGGCCGCCGTCGCGGTCGGCTCGATCGCCCTCGGCTGCGGGATCGGCGCCGGCGCCGGCCTGGCCAGCCACCTGCAGTGGGGCCTGATCTCGGGGCTGCTGTTCCTCCTGATCAGCTACGGCCTCGCGGCCCGGGTCGAGGGCCGCCGACAGGCCAAGGACCGGTTCGCCACCTCGGTGGTCTGGGTCGCCTTCATCATGGCCGTCGTGCCGCTGGTCGCCCTGACCGTCTACACGGTCCAGCAGGGCCTCGAAGTGGTCAACGGGAACTTCCTGAGCCACTCGATGAAGGGCGTGCTCCAGTCCGGCCCCGGCGGTGGCATCTACCACGCGCTGATCGGCACCCTGCAGCAGGTCGCCCTGGCCACCGCGATCGCCGCCCCGATCGGGCTGCTGACCGCCGTCTACCTGGTCGAGTACGGCCGCGGCAAGCTCGCCAAGGCCGTCACCTTCTTCGTCGACGTCATGACGGGCATCCCGTCGATCGTCGCCGGTCTGTTCATCCTCTCGCTCTGGAACCTCGCCCTGGGCTTCGGCTACTCCGGCTTCTCGGGCAGCCTCGCGCTGGCGATCCTGATGATGCCGGTCGTGGTCCGGTCCACCGAGGAGATGCTGAAGCTGGTCCCGAACGAGCTGCGCGAGGCCTCGTACGCGCTGGGCGTGCCGAAGTGGAAGACCATCCTGCGGATCGTCCTCCCCACCGCGATCGGTGGCATCACCACCGGCGTGATGCTCGCGGTCGCCCGCATCACGGGCGAGACCGCCCCGGTGATGATGCTGGTGTTCGGCGCCGACTACATCAACAACAACCCGTTCGACGGGCCGCAGCAGTCCCTGCCGATGTACATCTGGACGCAGTACTCGCAGGTCAACAACCAGTACGGCTACGCCCGTGCCTGGGGTGCGGCACTGGTGCTGATCGCCTTCGTGATGGCGCTCAACCTGATCGCCCGCGGCATCGCCCGCTGGCGCTCGCCCAAGACCGGCCACTGACCGACTGACGTACGAGACAGACGAGAGAAGCAACGATCATGGCCAAGCGCATCGACGTCAGCGGACTGTCGGCCTACTACGGCACCACCAAGGCCATCGAGGACATCTCGATGAGCATCGAACCCCGCTCGGTGACCGCCTTCATCGGCCCCTCCGGCTGCGGCAAGTCCACCTTCCTGCGCACCCTGAACCGGATGCACGAGGTGATCCCCGGCGCCCGGGTCGAGGGCAAGGTCCTCCTGGACGACGAGAACCTGTACGCCTCCAACGTCGACCCGGTCGCCGTGCGGCGTTCGATCGGCATGGTCTTCCAGCGCCCGAACCCGTTCCCGACCATGTCGATCTACGACAACGTGATCGCCGGCCTCCGGCTCGCGGGCGTGAAGAAGAAGGCGGTCCTCGACGAGGTGGTGGAGCGCTCGCTGAAGGGCGCCAACCTCTGGAACGAGGTCCACACCCGGCTGAACAAGCCGGGGGCCGGCCTCTCCGGCGGCCAGCAGCAGCGCCTGTGCATCGCCCGCGCCATCGCGGTCGAGCCCCAGGTCCTGCTGATGGACGAGCCCTGCTCCGCGCTCGACCCGATCTCCACCCTCGCCATCGAGGACCTGATCGGCGAGCTGAAGTCGCAGTTCACCATCGTCATCGTGACCCACAACATGCAGCAGGCGGCCCGCGTCAGCGACCGCACCGCGTTCTTCAACCTGGCCGGCGTCGGCCAGCCGGGCAAGCTGATCGAGCTGGACGACACCCAGCGGATCTTCTCCAACCCGTCGGTCCAGGCGACCGAGGACTACATCTCCGGTCGCTTCGGCTAGACCGGACCCCGTCACGAGCGGCGCCGCGCCCGGGTGACGGAACGCGAGCTGTCCCGTGGTGCTGCATGGCGGTGCCGCCGCGGGACATGAAGAAGGGCCCGCCCCCGAGATGTGGGGGCGGGCCCTGTCATGTTCCCGGTGCCGTCCGCGCCGCCGGTGCCGGTGCCGGTGCCGGTGTGGTCCCTGCCGTCCGGCGGTGTCCCCGCGGTGTCCCTGCGGCGTCCCGGTGGGATCCCGCGGGATCAGCCCCAGAACAGGTGGACGAACCAGTACACCAGCGCCGCGACGATGGCCGCCGCCGGCATGGTGATGAACCAGCCGAGCACGATGTTCTTGGCGACGCCCCAGCGGACCGCACGGATCCGCTTGGTGGCTCCCACGCCCATGATCGCCGAGGTGATCACGTGGGTGGTGGAGATCGGCGCCTTGTAGACGAACGAGGTGATGTACATGACGATCGAGGCGGTGGTCTCCGCCGCGAAGCCCTGCGGCGGGTCCAGCTCGATGATCTTGCGGCCGAGCGTCCGCATGATCCGCCAGCCGCCCGCGTAGGTGCCCAGCGAGAGCATCGCGGCGCAGGAGATCTTCACCCAGACCGGGATGTCGTAGGTGGCCTGCTCGCCGGAGATGACCAGCGCCATCACCACGATGCCCATGGTCTTCTGGGCGTCCTGCAGGCCGTGCGCCAGGGCCATCGCGGCAGCCGAGGCGGTCTGGGCGACCCGGAAGCCGCGCTTGGCCCGGTGCGGGTTGGCCCGGCGGAAGATCCACAGGATCGCCAGCATCACCAGGAAGCCGCCGACCAGGCCGACCACCGGCGAGACCACCATCGGGATGATGATCTTGTCGACGACCCCGCTCCAGATCACCTCGGTCCCGCCGGCCAGCGCCGCGCCCACCATGCCGCCGAACAGGGCGTGCGAGGAGGAGGACGGCAGGCCGAAGTACCAGGTGACCAGGTTCCAGGCGATCGCGCCGACCAGGGCGGCGAACAGGATCGCCATCCCCTGGTTGCCGGACGGGGTCTCGATGATCCCCTGGGAGACGGTGTGCGCCACGCCGCTGCCGAGGAAGGCGCCGGCCAGGTTCATCACGGCGGCCATCGCGAGCGCGGCCCTGGGCGTGAGCGCCCGGGTGGAGACCGAGGTGGCGATCGCGTTCGCCGAGTCGTGGAACCCGTTGGTGTAGGTGAAGAAGAAGGCAACGCCGATGACGACGATGAGTGCAGCCGTGTCCACGGGGGTCAGGACTCCTTGACGGCGATGGTCTCCACCGTGTTGGCGACGTGCTCGAACGCGTCCGCCGCCTCCTCAAGGACGTCCACGACCTGCTTGAGCTTGAGCACCTCGATGGCGTCGTACTGACCGGAGAACAGGTGGGCGAGCAGCTTGCGGTGGATCTGGTCGGCCTGGTTCTCCAGCCGGTTGACCTCGATCCAGTACTCGGTCAGGTTCGACATGCTCCGCAGGTTCGGCATCGCCGCCGCGGTGAGCTCGGCGGCCCGAGCCAGCACCTCGATCTGCTGCTCGATCCCCTTCGGCAGGGTCTGGATGTCGTAGAGGACGACCAGGTCGACGGCCTCCTCCATGAAGTCCATGATGTCGTCCAGCGACGAGGCGAGGCTGTAGATGTCCTCGCGGTCGAAGGGCGTGATGAAGGAGGAGTTCAGCTGGTGGAAGACGGCGTGGGTGGTGTCGTCCCCGGCGTGCTCGGCGGCGCGCATGCGCTCGACGATCTCCGCACGGGCCGACACGTCCGATCCCAGCAGCTCCAGCAGGAGCTTCGATCCGACGACGAGGTTCTCCGCCGCGGCGGCGAACATGTCGTAGAAGCTCGTCTCCTTCGGGGTCAGGCTAAAACGCACGGAAATCTCCGATGTGCGGGGTAGGGACTGAACGATGCTAGGTGCAACCAAGCGCAATCACGCAAACGGGGTGCCGGGGAAGGAGCCGGAACCTCCGCTTCCGTTCGGCCGCCGCACCGGCTGCCCGGACCGCACCGCCACGTACCGAGGCCAGCCCCCAGTCTGACGGAACCTCGCCCGGATTGTCCCCGTCGTGCGGACGGAAGAAAGGGGCGCCGCTCAGACAGGTGAAGTCCCGGGCGGCCCGGCCCGGACGCTCCGGCACGTGCCGTCCCGGCCGCCGGAACACCACGGGAGGCCCCGGTGTTGGACACTGGTGGCCGACGCAGCCACCAGGCACTCAGACGAAGGCGGGGCCGATGACCACGACGCAAGCGCGCACCGAGCCGGATCACGCGCAGGGAACCGACCCGCACGCCGGCCACACCGCACCCGCGGCCGCCGCAGGACACCGGGGCGGGCACGGCCCGCACGGCTACAGCGCCCAGAAGGACGCCCACCTCAAGCGGCTGCGCCGGATCGAGGGCCAGATCCGCGGCCTGCAGCGCATGGTCGACGAGGACGTCTACTGCATCGACGTGCTCACCCAGGTCTCGGCGAGCACCAAGGCGCTGCAGTCCTTCGCCCTCTCCCTGTTGGAGGAGCACCTGCGGCACTGCGTCGCCGCGGCCGCCGAGGAGGGCGGTGCGGAGCTGGACGCCAAGGTGGCGGAGGCCACCGCTGCGATCAGCCGGCTGCTGCGCAGCTGAACCCGGCCGACGCCCGCCTCAGCCCGGCCCGACCAAGCCGACCCCGGCTCGGCCCGGCCGGCCCCGGCCCGGCCAGCCCCGGCTCGGCGGGCCCCGGTGCCCGGGCCCGTCGGACGGTCCGGGCCGTCCCGCTAGCCGTCCGCCTCCCGGTCGGCCGGACCCGGATCGGTCCGGTCGAGCAGCACCTCGTCGATCCGTTCGGTCGGCAGCCGGTCGCCGGAGCTGGCCGTCGCGGCGATCATCAGCTCGCCGGCCAGCTCGATCTCGTCGAGGGCCGCGTCGTCGTGGCCACCGCTGCGGCCGCCCGTGGACGACACCACCTGCACCACCCCTTCAGTGCCTCGCCAGCCCGGGCGGCAGCCACCCGGCATCCAGCCTAGGCACTCCGGAGCCCGTCCACATGGCACGGACGGGCCATCTCGGCGCCGCCGAAACGGGTGACCGCCGCTCCCCGGGCGGCCACCCGCTCCGACGGCGCCCCGTCTCGCCCCGGCGCCGGAGCACTGCCCGGGCCGCCTACTTGGGGCTCTCCGTGGGCTTCATCTGGTAGATGTCCGAGGCCGACGGCTCGGCCGCCTCGACCGGCTTGCCGAAGTCCGACAGCGAGGTCGTCGAGGTCACCTTCACCTGGTCCTTGGGCTCCTTCGACCCGGCCACCCCGGCGAAGGTGAACAGCTCGACCACCTTGTGCAGCCGGCCCTGGTCGTCCAGCCAGGCGTCGTACGGGACCTCCTTGACGGTGAAGGTCTGCGAGCCCATCCGCAGGCCGTCCCCGCCCCGGCCACCGGTCGCGTCGGCCGCCTTGGCCAGGTCCAGGGTGCCGCGGTAGTGGTGCAGCGGGACCCCGCCGACGGTCTCGGTACCGACCGCCTCCGCCTTCTGCGCCCCGCGCAGCGCACCCGCCGCCGAGGCCGGGTCGGTCGCGCCGCTGCTCACCAGGTTGCCGTCCGGCAGCTGGCGCACGTCCAGCTTCACCCACTTGCCCTCGGGCACCTTCGCGCCGCTGTTCTGCAGGTAGACGGTGCCGGGCAGGACCACCTCGACGATCTTCCCGGTGGTTGCAGCGCCCGGCGGCACCTGGACCTCCAGCCGGCCGATCCGCTTCACGTAGTCGTAGCCGCCCGTGCCGCTGAACGAGGCCTTCTTGTCGGCGGACTCGGTGACCAGGTCGGTGGCGGTGCGCGCCGAGCCGGTGCGGCCGGTGATGTCGGCGGCGTTGCGCACTGCCGTCAGCGGGTCCGCCGCGAGCTGGTCGGGGGCGCTCGACTGCTGGTCGGAGGAGCCGCCCGCACCGCCGGAGCAGCCCGCCGCTCCGGCCGCCAGCGCGGCGGCGAGCAGGGCGGCCCCGGCCGCCGAGCGCAGGTGCGGACCCGGACGGCGCGCTGGCCGCCCGGTGCACTGCTGGTCGGTCATCTTCATCCTCGCGACAACCCCCTCGGGCCCGACTGCCCCGCCGGCCACCACCGGGTGGGCAGAGCTCTTTCCGGGCAAACGAGTTGGGGCGCAAAGGGTTACGGGTGCCCGCCGTCCCGCAGGCGTCGCGCACCGGGCCTCCGGCGCGTTACGGTGAACCACGTGCACAGTGAGCTGTCGGCCGCGCCCGGCACCCGGATGCCCGAGCACCGCCTCGTGATCAGCGAGCGCGGCTCCTTCGCCTTCGCGACCTGCAGCTGCGGCTGGTACTCCCCGGCCCGCCGCTCCCGGGACCTGGCCCGCCGCGAGGGGGCCGACCACCTCGCCGACAGCGGCGTCCAGCCGGCCTGACCGCACCGGGCCGCCGGACCGGCGGCCTCGCGCCGTCCGGCGGGCAGCGGGTCAGGCCGCGAGGTCGGACTCCGGCGGCTGCTCCTCGGCCCGCACCGCTCCGCGGCCGCGCCGGCGCGAGCGCGGGCCGGCCCCGCCGCGGACCGCGCCGCCGCGCTCCGGCGCCCGGATCAGCGGGGCGACGGCCGTCCGGGTCAGCGCGTGGCAGAACGGGACCAGCACCGCCATCGCGATCGGGGCCAGCAACAGCACCACGGCGACGGCGAGCGCGAAGCCCCCGATCACGTCGGTCGGGTAGTGCACGCCCATGAACATCCGGCAGAAGCCCTGCAACAGGGCCAGCCCGCCGGCGATCCAGCCGAGCTTCCGGTTCACCAGGAACAGCGCCACCGCGACGCCCATCGTCATCGTCGAGTGGTCGCTGACGAAGGAGTGCGTGCCGGCCTTGCCGTCCACCAGCACCAGCAGTCCGGGGTGGTCGACGAACGGGCGCGGGCGGTCCACGATCGCGGCGATCGGCAGATTGGCCAGCTCGGCGACGGCCACCGAGAGCGGCACCCAGAGCAACCCGGCGATCGCCACCGGCGCGTCCGGGCGACGCCTGGCCTGCAGCCAGGCCACCAGCCCGAGCGCGGCCAGGCCGATCAGGATTCCGTACTCGCCGATCCACGAGACCAGGTGGTCCAGCCACTGCGGGGAGCGCTTGGCCAGGCCGTTGACGGCGTAGAGCAGGCCGAGGTCGGGGTTGGTCGTGTCGGCAAGCGGCGTCGACACGCCGCACCTCCTTCTGCTCAGCTGTACCTGGACGTTCCCGCCGGGGCCCGCCCGGCGCGGGGCGCTGACGAGGGGCCACCGGAAGAAACGTCATTTCCGGGATACAGCGTTCCACGGAAACGCGCGGTTATCGAAACTTGACTCAGCGTCCACACCGCGCACACAGGTCCCGTCCGTCCCGCCCGTCCCGTCCGCGGCCCCGGTGCTACCGGCCGGCCCCCGCAGGTGCCGGCCCGGTCGGCGCGGGCGGGGCCGCCACCGCGGGCCGGACGGGCGCCGCCGGGGCGCTGCCCTGGGCCGCGGCCTGCGCGCCGCCCTGAGGGCCGCCCTGGCCGCCGGCGGGGCTCGTCGTCGTCGACCCGGGGCGGCTCGGGGCGTTGACCGAACCGTCGTTGTTCCGGCTCGGCAGCGCCTGGGCGCCGTCCGAGGTGACCCGGGTCGCGCCGATGTACTCCTTGGTGTCGATCTTGTCGTAGCGGATCACCGCACCGGTGTGCGGCGCGTTGATCATGTATCCGCCGCCGACGTAGATCCCGACGTGGTGGATGCTCCGCGGATCGCTCAGGTCCGTCGCGAAGAACACCAGGTCGCCCGGCCGCAACTGATCGCGCGACGGGTGCGGCCCCGCGTACCACTGGTCGTTGGCTACCCGGGGCAGCGTGATGCCCACGCTGGCGTACGCGGCCTGGGTCAGGCCCGAGCAGTCGAACCGCCCGTTCTGCGACGGCAGGCCCTCGCCGCCCCACAGGTACGGGGTGCCGAGCTTGGTCTGCGCGAAGTAGATCGCCGCCGCCGACTGGGCGGACACCTCCAGCGGCGCGGTCGGCGCGGTGAAGCTGCGGGCCATCGCCTGGATGCTCCGCACGTACCCCTGGGTCTCCTTGTACGGCGGGATGCCCCGGTTGCTCGTCACCGCGTACGGGCCGGCGTTGTAGGCGGCCAGCATGTTGGCCTGCGGGTCGCCCGGGACGCCCGAGACGTCCTTGGCCAACGCGCAGTCGTAGACCGCCGCCGAGGCGATCGCGTCGTACGGGTCCCAGACGTCCTTGCGGCCGTCCCCGTTCGCGTCCGTCCCGTACGTCGCCCAGGTGCCCGGCATGAACTGCGCCATTCCCTGCGCCCCGACACCGGAGCGGGCCTTCGGATCGAATCCGCTTTCCTGGTACAGCTGCGCCGCGAGCATCGGCGGAGAGATCTCCGGGCACAGCGCGCCCCACTTCTGGACCGCGTCCTGGTACGCCGCGGGGACGGTCCCGGGGGAGAGGGCGGAACGATTCACCGACTGCTGCGGCGTCCCGCTCGCCGCATAAGTCCCCATCGTCACCAGCCCGATGAACCCGAACGCAACAACTCCCGCAGCGGCGGCGGCCGTACCGGCCTTCCGGAGTACCATCAGCACCATCCCGACGATCCGTCAGTCGAAGTGTCCCGGAAGGCGTTGCTCACCGCAATCATCAGAGATACAAGGAGTGAGCGCTATCCTTCGTACGGTGGACATCCTCGCGTACGTGTCCGATGCCTCACGACCAATCCGCGAGAAGTAGCCAAGTCGACATCAGATCTGGCCAAGAATAGGCACCGACCCTTCGCGCGGGCGGGGTCCGGGCCCTTGAATTTGCCTGATCGGGCGGTGAGATGGAAATGAACCTGAGCAGCGTGCACACCTATGCGGTCGGCCACCTGGCCGATGACCCTCCCAAGAAGCCGAATATCGACACCATCATCGGCGGCATCGCCCCGGACTGGGGGCCGTTCGCCAGCCTCGGGTCCGAGGCCCGGGTGATGGTCGAGGTCATCATGGCCGTCGCCATCCTCGTCTGCCTCGGCCTCGCCGTCTGGGGTGCCGCCAAGCAGCGGATCGGTGCGACCGCCATGCGGGACAGCTTCGGAGCCGAACAGGGCAAGGGACTGATCGTCGCCGGACTGACCGGCGTGTTCATCATCGGATCACTCGGCACTCTGTTCACCATTGTCTACGGCATGGCGATCTGACGATCGGACAGCAGTAGTCCGGCCCGTCCGAGGTCAGGTCCCCGCCCGGACCCCCTCCAGCGGCCGGCCCGCCACGATTTCACCCCCGTTCCCACCCTCCGTCCGCGCCCGCCCCCGGGTGGAGGGCCCCCGGAGCCGCCCCCGGCTCCCCGCACCAGGAGGGCCGCCGTGCCGTTGTCCGACGACCAGCCGCACACCCGTACGCGGCTACCGGTCGGCGAACAGTCCTCCCAGCAGCCGAGCCTCCGTCAGTCCCGCCCGCTCCGGACCCTGCTGACCGTCCTCGTGGTGGTCACCCTCCTCGTCGTGGCCATCGCCATCGCCAACCGCGGCAAGCCCACCCCCGGCAGCGGCGGCACCGGCAGCGGCTCCGCCGACCACGCCGCCCCCAGCGCGCCCTCCGGCGCCGGCCCCGCCCCCAGCGGCGACCAGCCCGTCGGCACCACCGTCAACGGCATCGCGTCCGGCTTCCCGCACAGCGACCAGGGCGCCCAGTCCGCAGCGGCCAACTACGCCGTGGCGATCGGCTCCGCGGACATGTTCCGCACCGACAGCCGCCACACCATCGTCGCCACCATCGCCGACCCGGCCGCGACACCGACCCTGCAGAGCCGCCTGGACCAGGGGTTCGGCGGCGACACCGTCGCCCGCTACGGCCTCGACGCCCAGGGCCACGCACCCAAGGGCCTCACCTTCGTCAGCCGCACCGTCCCGGTCGGCACCAAGCAGACGGGCTACACCGACAGCGACGCCAAGGTCGAGGTGTGGTGCACCGGCCTCACCGGCCTCGCCGGCGAACGCTCCGTCCAACCGGTGACCACCAACTGGTTCACCCTCACGCTCTCGCTGCACTGGACGGGCGGCGACTGGAAGCTCACCGACTTCACGAGGAAATCGGGCCCGGCGCCCATGCCGGGCGACCAGCAAGCGGCCACAGCGGATGAGATCGCCGGATCGGCAGAGCAGTTCGGAGGGTTCCGCTATGCGCGTTGACGGTGCGGTCGGGAGTCGACTCCCTCGCTTCGGCCGGGTCGTCACGACCTTCGCCCTTGTTCAGGCCGCGGTCGTCGGCATGGCATCTGGGGCGTTCGCTGACCCGAGTCCGAGTCCTTCGGCCAGCAATAGCTGCGACGTACTGCCGCTGCCGGGCAGCGATGTCTATTGCGCGTCCAAGCCCGGAGGGTCGATTCCCGGTGGCGGCACCGTCGGGACCGTGACGGATCCGCTCGGGTCGTTGGCGAAGAGTTGTGCGCAGGCGGCCGCGTGGGTGGTGCGGAACCTGTCGGGGGCGATCGACGGGACGACGCAGGTGGACTTCACCAATGCGTCGTTCCTGCAGCAGTACGCCGTGGTGTTCGCGGTGTCGACGGTGATCACGCTGGTGCTGTGGCTGTTGGCGGTGACGAAGCGGGCGGTGCGGGGGGCGCCGTTGACGACGGCGTTCTCGGAGGCGATCGGCTTCCTGTGGCTGACGGTGGTGGCGTCGGCGTTCACGCCGTTGATCCTGTACACCGTGGTGAGCGTGACGGACGGGCTGACCAAGACGATCGCGGTGGGGACGAAGACGGACACCGGGTCGTACCTGGGCGGGTTCGCGGACACGCTGGAGAAGGGGAACGTCGGTGGCGGTCCGCTGATCCTGGTGCTGGTGTCGCTGGTGGCGGTGCTGGCGGCGGCGGTGCTCTGGATCGAGCTGTTGATCCGGGCGGCGATGCTGTACGTGGGTGCGCTGCTGGGGACGGCGGTGTACGCGGGGCTGGTGGACAAGCAGCTGTGGAAGCACGTGCGCCGGTGGGCCGGGGTGATGCTGGCGGTGGACCTGGCGAAGCCGATCATCGTGGTGATCCTGGGGCTGGCGGGCGCGGTGGCGACCGGGGCCGGGGCCGGTGACGACTTCGCGCGGGTGCTGTCGGGGCTGTCGATCCTGTTCCTGTCGATCTTCGCCAGTGCCGCGATCTACCGTTTCGTGCCGGGCTTCGGCGACGAGATCCTGAACATGCGCCAGGCCAGGGCCAACGCGGTGCAGGCGGGTTCGGCGATGATCAACGGCACCGCGAACATGATGAAGCAGGGCATCACCACCCACGGCGACCGCGGCGGGCAGGCCGGTGGTGCGGGTGGCGGCGGTGGTGCGGGCGGCGGCTCGGTCGCGCCGGGCATCGCCGCCCACGCCGGCCGGACGCCGGCCCCGCCGCCGCAGGCCGGGCCGCCGCAGGCCACCCCGGTTCCGATCCGCGAAAGCAATCCAGCGAAGGGAGGGTGACGGGTAAGTGAGCAGCGAACCGCTCGGCCAGTACGGCGCCCATTACGCCCAGCCGTACGTGCACCAGCGCCGCACCTACCTGATCGGCAAGGCCCGCCCGAACGCGCCGATCGGCCGGAACCGGGAGTCCGGCGAGATCCTGCTGATCATCTTCGGGGCGTTCCTCGGGATGCTCTGGGGCCTGCTGATGCCGGTCCTGCCGCTGCGGATCGGCGGTCTGGTCGGTCTGCCGGTGCTCGCGATCGCGGCGGTGTACGTGCCGTACCGCAAGCGGACGTTCTACAAGTGGGTGGAGATCAACCGCACCTACCGCCGGACGGTCCGCAGCGGGCGGGCGGTGTGGCGTTCGGACGTGATGGACGCCGGCACCCGGTTGGACGGCCGGGAGGTGGAGGTCGGTCCGCCGCCCGGAGTGGGGCGGCTGCGCTGGCTGACCGCGCCGTTCGGGCCGGACGAGGTCGGGGTGCTGATGCACCTGGAGCGGCGGACGGTGACGGCCGCGATCGAGATCGAGGGCCCGGGCGTGGGGTTGCGCGACTCGGAGGACCAGGAGGCGCTGGTCGACCGGTTCGGCACGCTGCTGAAGCACGTCGCCAACGGGGACGGGTTCGTGACCCGGCTGCAGATCCTCGCCCGGACCCTGCCGGCGGACCCGGACGCGCACGCCAAGGACGTGGAGCGCCGCGGGGACCGTGACGCGCCGCGCTGGCTGCAGGACTCGTACGACCAGCTGCAGTCGATGGTGTCGACGTCGTCGGAGCAGCACCGGGCGTACCTGGTGGCCTGCATGCACTACACCCGGGACCTGGCCGCCGAGGCGCACGCGATGGGCCGGACGGCGACCGGCCGGCGGGCCCGGGACGACGAGGGGCTGGCGGCCGTGATGGCGCGCGAGCTGACCGACATCTGCGCCCGGCTGGCCGAGGCGGACATCCGGGTGCGCCAGCCGCTGGGCCAGGCCCGGCTCTCCTCGCTGCTGCACTCGATGTACGACCCGGACCACCCGATCGACCACATCCAGGCGATGTCCAGGCGCAACGCCTGGCCGGCCGAGCTGGACGCGACCGACCCGCAGTACCTGCAGGCGAAGACCCGGGAGTCGGTGACCCGGGAGCCGTGGTGCCACGCCACCGCGTGGATCAAGGAGTGGCCGCTCACCCCGGTGGGCGTCAACTTCCTGGCGCCGCTGCTGGTGCACACGCCGGACGTGATCCGGACGGTCGCGGTGACGATGGACCTGGAGCCCACCGACGTCGCGATCGAGCGGATGCTGACCGAGAAGACCAACGACGAGGCGGAGGCCAGCCGCGCCGCCAAGATGAACCGGACGGTCGACCCGCGCGACCTGGCCCACACCGGCCGGGTGGACCAGCGCGGTGACGACCTGGCCTCCGGTGCGGCCGGCGTGAACCTGGTCGGCTACATCACGGTCTCCTCGCGCAACCCCGACGCCCTGGCCCGCGACAAGCGGACCATCCGGGCCTCGGCCGGCAAGAGCTACCTCAAGCTGGAGTGGTGCGACCGCGAGCACCACCGGGCCTTCGTCAACACCCTTCCGTTCGCCACCGGCATCCGCCGCTGAGCACGCCCGTACGGTCCCGTCGTCCGTTCGTCCGTCCCGTTCACCGCTGACCCGTCAGGAGGCCGCCCATGGCGCTCGGCAACCTCACCGAGGCCTTCACCAGCCTGATGTTCGGCAAGGTGGAGACCACCCGCCTGCCGGTGCGCACCTCCACCGGCCAGGCGCAGGCGGTCTACCTGCCCACCGCCGCACCGGGGCTGGGCGACTCGGGCGTGATCATCGGCCGAGAGGTGTACAGCGGCAAGGGGTACGTGTACGACCCCTTCCAGTTGTACGGGCAGCAGCTGCCCGCCCCGCACTGGCTGGTGCTCGGGGAGTCCGGCAACGGCAAGTCGGCGCTGGAGAAGACCTACGTGCTGCGGCAGTTGAGGTTCCGTGACCGGCAGGTCGTGGTGCTCGACGCGCAGGGCGAGGACGGTGTCGGCGAGTGGAACCTGATCGCCGAGGCGCTGGGCATAAAGTCGATCCGGCTGGACCCGATGGCCGCCCGGGACGGCGGGGTCAAGCTCAACCCGCTGGACCCGGCGATCACCCAGACCGGTCAGCTGTCGCTGCTGCGCACCATCATCGAGGTGGCGATGGGGCGCGGTCTGGAGGAGCGGGCCGGCTTCGCGCTGAAGGCCGCGCACGCCCACGTGGTGGCCACGGTGACGGGCCGCCAGCCGGTGCTGGACGACATCATCGACACCCTGCGCAACCCCGACCTGTCCTCGGTGGAGTCGCTGGGCGTGGCCGTGGACGAGGTGCAGTCCTGGGGCCTGGACGTGGCGCTGGTGCTGGACCGGCTGGTCGACGGTGACCTGCGCGGCATGTTCGACGGGTCGACCACCGAGGGCATCGACCTGGACGCGCCGCTGATCGTCTTCGACCTCTCGCACATCGACCGCAACTCGATCGCGATGCCGATCCTGATGGCGATCGTCGGGGTGTGGCTGGAGCACACCTGGATCCGGCCGGACCGGAAGAAGCGCATCTTCCTGGTCGAGGAGGCCTGGCACATCATCAACAGCCCCTTCGTGGCCCAGCTGTTCCAGCGGCTGCTGAAGTTCGGCCGTCGGCTCGGGCTGTCCTTCGTCGCGGTGGTGCACCACCTGTCGGACGTGGTGGACGGCGCGGCGGCCAAGGAGGCGTCGGCGATCCTGAAGATGGCCTCCACCAGGACGATCTACATGCAGAAGGCCGAGGAGGCGCGGGCCACCGGCCGGGTGCTGGGCCTGCCGCGGTGGGCGGTGGAGATCATTCCCACACTTTCGCCGGGCATCGCGGTCTGGGACGTCAACGGCAACGTCCAGGTGGTCAAACACATCATCACCGAGACCGAGCGGCCGCTGGTGTACACCGACCGTGCGATGACCGAGGACGCGGTGGCCGAACGGGTGCGCGCGGAACGGTACTTGGCGGCCGAGCCGGGGGTCTGAGGGCGGTTCCTCCGCAGTCTCCGCACCCGGCGGACCGCGACGGTTCGTCAGTAGGTAATCCTCTCGTTACGTTCCACGTCCTGACAGCTACGCGCGTTGACCCTAGGCTTCACAGGCGCAACACATGCCCGTACGCCGCTGCTGTCCACAGCCGGTGCTCCTCCGAGGTGCAGGGGACCCCTCATGCTCACCGTCAGATCCCGACGGACGGCGCTCGCCGTAGTCGCCGCCGCAGGTCTGCTCGGCACGGTGCTCGTGCCGACGGCCGCCCAGGCCGCCGACGCCAACGCCAAGCGTCACAAGACCGTCAACCTCCAGCTGCTGGCGATCAACGACTTCCACGGCAACCTGGAGCCCCCGGCCGGCTCCTCCGGGACCGTCAAGGAGATCGACCCGGCCACCGGCAAGGAGGTCTCCACCCCGGCCGGCGGCATCGAGTACCTGGCCACCGAGCTGCGCAAGGCCCGGATCCCGGCCGACGACTCGATCACCGTCGCGGCCGGCGACATCGTCGGCGCCAGCCCGCTCACCTCCGCGCTCTTCCACGACGAGCCGACCATCGAGGCGATGGACAAGCTCGGCCTGGACGTCACCTCCGTGGGCAACCACGAGTTCGACGAGGGTGCGCAGGAACTGCTGCGCATGCAGGAGGGCGGCTGCCACCCGACCGACGGCTGCTACGAGCCCGGCCGCACCTTCAAGGGCGCCAACTTCAACTACCTGTCGGCGAACGTCACCGACGAGAAGACCGGCAAGCCGCTGCTCGCCCCGTACTGGATCACCAAGTCCCAGGGCGTGAAGGTCGGCTTCATCGGCGTCACCCTGGAGGGCACGCCGAACATCGTGACCGCCGAGGGCGTCAAGGGCCTGAAGTTCTCCAACGAGGTCACCACGATCAACAAGTACGCCGCCGAGCTCAAGGCCAAGGGCGTCAACTCGATCGTCGCGCTGATCCACGAGGGCGGCTACCCGGCCAGCAGCGTCTACAACTACGACTGCGGCGCGGCCGGCCAGGGCATCTCCGGCCCGATCGTCGACATCGCGAAGAAGATCGACCCGGCGGTCGGCGCCATCGTCACCGGCCACACCCACAACGCGTACGCCTGCAGCATCCCCGACCCCAACGGCGTTCCGCGCTCGGTGACCAGTGCCGCCTCCTTCGGCCGGCTCTTCACCCAGATCGACATGAAGCTCGACAAGACCACCGGCGAGATCGTGCGCCCCTCGGTCAAGGCCGAGAACCACGTCGTGCGCCGCACGGTCGAGAAGGCACCCGACATGACGGCGCTGGTCGACCACTACCAGAAGCTGGCCGCCCCGATCGCCAACCGTCCGATCGGCTGGATCGGTGCGGACATCAACGGCCGCGGCAGCAGCGACCTGGAGAAGCCCCTCGGTGACGTGATCGCCGACGCGCAGCTCGCGGGGCTCGCCCCGGCCGACAAGGGCGGTGCGCAGGTCGCCTTCATGAACCCCGGCGGCATCCGCTCCGACCTGGTCTACAAGGCCTCCGGCAGCGAGGGCGACGGCGTCGTGACCTACGGCGAGGCGTTCACCGTCCAGCCGTTCACCAACATGATGCAGGTCAAGACGCTGACCGGTGCCCAGCTCGTCCAGCTGCTCCAGCAGCAGGTGAGCGGCTCCAACGACGCCGCGCCCAAGGTCCTCCAGGTGTCGTCGA
Organism: Kitasatospora sp. NPDC059577; assembly: GCF_042735475.1. NCBI lineage: Bacteria > Bacillati > Actinomycetota > Actinomycetes > Kitasatosporales > Streptomycetaceae > Kitasatospora > Kitasatospora sp. NPDC059577. The sequence goes on from NZ_JBHWBZ010000085.1 coordinate 23,936, forward strand.
ACCTGCACTACACCCTGGACATGCGCAAGACCGGCGCGGACCGGGTGCTCACGGACTCGATCCGGCTGAACGGCGCGCCGGTCGACCCGGCCGCCAAGTACCGCGTCGCGGCCAACGAGTTCCTGGCCGGCGGCGGCGACGGCTTCCCGGCCTTCGCGGCCGGCACCGACAAGCTCGTCGGCGCCTCCGACCTGGACGTCTTCACGGCCTACCTCGGTGCCCACAGCTCGGCCGGCGCGCCGCTGCAGGCCCCGGCGCAGGACCGGATCAAGGTCATCGGCCCGGGCAGCGACATCGACTGACCGTGAGCCGGCTGGGGCCCTGAGGCCCCGGGGACGGGCGGGGCGCTGTCGGGGCGCCCCGCCCGTCCTGTTCTGCACCCCGTCATTCGGGCGCGGGCCCGCCGGGCAGCCGGACGGTGGCCAGCGCACCCGGACCGCCGTCCGCGGCCGGGCCGAGCGTCACCTCGCCGCCCGCCTCCCGGACGCTCTGCGCGACGATCGACAGCCCCAGGCCCGAACCGGGCAGCTGACGCGAGGACGGCGAGCGCCAGAACCGGTCGAACACGTACTGGAGTTCGTCGGGCGGGATACCCGGTCCGTGGTCGCGGACCGTCAGCACGCCCTGCTGCAGCCGGACGTCGATGGCCCCGCCCGGCGGGCTGTACTTGACCGCGTTGTCCAGCAGGTTGATCACCGCCCGCTCCAGCCCGGCCGCGTCGCCGTGCACGTACCAGGGCTCGGTGCTCGTCTCGAAGACCAGCCCCGGACCGCGCAGCTTCGCCCGCTCGACCGCCCGCCCGGCGATCTCGTGCAGCGCGACGACGGTGAGGTTCGGGCCCGCCTTGGGGGAATCGGGCCGGGAGAGCTGCAGCAGGTCGCCGATCAGGACCGTGAGCTCCTGCATCTGCGCCTTCATGTTGCCCAGCAGCTTGGTCTTGGTGGCCGGGGGGAGCGGGCGCCCGGTGTCGTTGCTGCGGATCAGCAGGTCGACGTTGGTGCGCAGCGAGGTGAGCGGCGTCCGCAGCTCGTGGCCCGCGTCGGCGATCAGCCGGGTCTGCCGCTCACGCGAGTTGGAGAGCGCGGTGCTCATCGAGTTGAAGGAGGTCGAGAGGCGGGCGATCTCGTCGTGCCCGTGGACGGGGATCGTCGTGCCGACCTCCTCGGTCCGGGCGATGTGCTCGACGGCGTCGGTGAGCTGGTCGACGGGCTTGAGGGCGGAACGGGCGACCAGCCGGCCGGCGAGGGCGGCGAGGAGGATGCCGCCGACGGACACGGAGCCGAGGAGGATGGCGAGGCCCTGGAGGGAGTCCTCGATGGGCTGGGTGGGAGTCGCGACCATGACCACGGCCGCCGGCCCCTGGCCGGGACCGTGGGCAACGGACAGCCGCACGATGGCGGGGTCACCGTTCGTGAAGCGGCCGTCCCGGATGATCGACTGATTGGGCCTGAGTCGAAGCGCCGCGGAGTCGCCCGATTCGATCACGATCCCCCTGATGGCGTTCGGCGGCAGGCAGACCTGGGTCGGGTTCATCAGCACGTACTGGGTGTCCCGGGAAACCGGACCGATGGCTTGATCCCCGTACGGTGCGGCTTCGAGTGCGGCCTCCGGGGTGCTCGGACACGGGAGGTTGAGCTTCACCACGGGCGGGAGCGGCGAGTTCGCGAGGTCGTGCCGGACCTGGTTGTAGAGCTGCTTCTCCACGATGAACCAGCACGCCAGGGCCGACAGTGCGATGGCCACCGCGACGGCTGCCGCGCTCAGGAAGGTGAGGCGGCTGCGCAGGGAGCGGGAGCGGAGCCAGTGGACCAGGCGCCGGCGCCGGGCGGGGGTGCGCGGCGGGGCGAGCGGGGGAGGCGGGATGTTGCTCACGCGCCGGCGCCGGCTGCCGGGCGCAGGGCGTAGCCGACGCCGCGCACGGTCTGGATCAGGCGGGGCATGCCGCCCTGCTCGGTCTTGCGGCGCAGGTACATCACGTACACGTCCAGGGAGTTGGACGACGGTTCGAAGTCGAAGCCCCAGACCGCCTTGAGGATCTGTTCGCGGGTGAGGACCTGGCGGGGATGGGAGAGGAACATCTCCAGCAGCATGAACTCGGTGCGGGTGAGTTCGATCGGCTTGCCGGCCCGGGTGACCTCGCGGGTGGCGGTGTTCATCCGCAGGTCGGCGAAGGCGAGCACCTCGCTCTCGTCCTCGGCGGCGGCGCGGGCGGCGGCCTCGGCGGCGAGGGCGTTGCGGCGCAGCAGGGCGCGGACGCGGGCGAGCAGTTCGTCGAGTTCGAACGGCTTGGCGAGGTAGTCGTCGGCGCCGACGTCGAGGCCGGTGACGCGGTCGCCGACGGCGTCGCGGGCGGTGAGCATCAGGACCGGGACGGTGTCGCCGCGGGAGCGCATCCGGCGGACGGCGGTGAGGCCGTCCATCCGGGGCATCATGATGTCCAGCAGGACGAGGTCGGGCCGGTCGCGTTCGACGGACTCCAGTGCTTCGTAGCCGTCGGTGGCGGTGGCGACCTCGTAGCCCTCGAAGGCGAGGCTGCTCTCCAGGGCGTCCCGGAGGGCGGGTTCGTCGTCGACCACGAGGAGCCGCGCGGCGGGGTGGCCGGGCTCGGCGGGGGTGCGGTCGTCGGCGGACGGGGTCATGGGCGGCTGCCCTTTCTCGTCGGGTGGAGGGCCTGCTGGGAGCATTGTCCGTCGTGCGGGCGGTGCCTTGGACGTTCTGGCCTACAGGTTCTGGCCGGCTTCGAGTTTCGGCAGGACCTGCTTGATGTTGTCGATCGGGATGGCGAAGCCGAGGCCGACGCTGCCGGCCGTGCCGCCGCCGGCGGTGGAGCTGGCGCCGCTCGGCGCGTACATCGCCGAGTTGATGCCGATGACCTGGCCGTTGGCGTTGATCAGCGGGCCGCCGGAGTTGCCGGGGTTGAGGGCGGCGTCGGTCTGGAAGGCCTTGTAGGTGGTGGTGCTGCCGCTGTTCGGCTGGGGCTGGGTGCCGCGCAGGCCGGGCAGGCTGGGGAAGCCGAAGCCGCCGTTGCCGCTGGTGCTGCCCTCGTCGAGCTGGACGGTGACGTCGCGGTTCTCGGCGCTGATGATGCCGGAGGTGACGGTGCCGGTGAGGCCGTCGGGGTTGCCGATGGCGACGACCGGGTCGCCGACGGCCACGGCGGAGGAGTCGCCGAGGACGGCGGGGGTGAGGTTCTTGGCGCCGGTGGCGGTGATCACGGCGACGTCGAGGGACTTGTCGGTGCCGGTGACGGTGGCCTGGGCGGTGGAGCCGTCCTTGAAGGTGACGGTGATGCGGCCGCCGTCGGCCGCGGTGTCGATCACGTGGTAGTTGGTGAGGATCCGGCCGTCCTTGTCCAGGACGACGCCGGTGCCGGTGGCGGTGCCGTTGCCGTTCTTGACGGTGATCTGGACGACGCTGGGCGAGACGGCGGCGGCGATGGCCGGGACGTTGGCGCTGCCGTCGCTGCGGGCGGCGACCGGGCTGGCGACGGTGCTGACCCGGGTGTCGCCGGCCTGCCGGTCGGCGGCGACGACCCCGCCGGTGACGCCGCCGATGACGGCGGCGACCGCGGCGACGGCGGTCACCAGGGCGAGCCGGCCGCGCAGCAGACCGCGCCGGGCCCGGTTGCCGCGGCCGTCGCCGTCATCGGGGGAGCCGGGGCCGAGGACGGTGGGCGGCTCGGGCGGCATGGGCGGGGGAGGGGGCGGTCCGTCGAAGCCGCCGCCGGAGTGGTCCTCGCGGTAGGCGTACCCGGCGGGGCCGGTGCTGCCCGCGCCGCTGCCGAGCACGGTGCCCTCGATCACCCGGGGCTCCTGGGGGCCGTACTGCTCGTCGCGCCGGCTGCCGTACGGCTCGCCGTACTGGGTGCCGTACTGATCGCTGGGGTGCCGCTGCTGTTCGCTCATGCCGACCAAGCTCCGCCCGGTGGATGAGGACTGGATGAGAACCGGCTCAGAGGGCGGACAGAAGCCCGTTGGGTTCTCATAAAGCCTGGTCAGGTGGTCTGCGGAGCGGAGCTCGTGCTTCCGTTTCCGCTCACCCGTCCGCGGCTCCGGCCCAGGCGCCCGGTCGGTGCGCCCGGCCCGTGCGCCCGGCCGGCGCCCCGGGTCGTCCGTTCCTCGGCCGGGCGGCGTCCGCCTACTCCGGCTGGGGGCGGCCGGGCGCGGCGCCGTCGCAGCCGCAGGACCGGCGGATGACCAGGCGGGACGGGAACTTGCGGACCCGCTCGGTGTCCGAGCCGGGCACCATCAGCGAGTCGTCCAGCACCAGGTCCACGGCGGCCCGGGCCATCGCGTCGCGGTCGGAGGCGACGGTGGTCAGCGGCGGGTCGGCGAGCGCGGCCTCCGGCACGTCGTCGAAGCCGGCCACCGCGAGGTCCTCGGGGACGCGCAGGCCGACCTCGCGGGCGGCCCGCAGCACGCCGATGGCCTGGTCGTCGGTGGAGCAGAAGACCGCCCGCGGCCGGTCCGGCGAGCGCAGCACGCCGAGGGCGACCTCGTACGCGCCGTAGCGGTGGAAGGGCGCGTCGATCAGGTGCGGTCCGGTGGGGACGCCGTGCGCGTCCATGGCGCGCTGCCAGCCCTCGACGTGGTCGATGACCGGGTCGCCGGGGGCGGGGGACTCGACCGGGCCGCCGAAGCAGGCGACGTACGGGTGCCCGTGCACCTCCAGCAGGTGGCGCACGACGGCTTCGGCGCCGCCCACGTCGTCGGTGACCACCGCGACGTCGTCGATCGCCTCGGGGCGGCGGTGCAGCAGCACGACCTTGGCGCCCTCCATCGCGGCGAACTCCTCGGCGGCGCGCTGGGAGGGGCCCTGGCTGACCAGGATCAGGCCGGAGACGCGCATGCCGAGGAAGGCGCGGACGTAGTGGACCTCGCGGTCGTCGACGTAGTCGGAGTTGCCGATCAGCACGAGCTTGCCGCGTTCGGAGGCGGCCCGTTCGACGGCGTGCGCCATCTCGGCGAAGAAGGGCTGGCGGGCGTCCGGGACGACCATGCCGATCAGGTTGGTCCGGCGGGAGGCCATCGCCTGGGCGACGCTGTTCGGCCGGTAGCCGAGCTGCTCGATCGCCGCGAGGACCTTCTCCCGGGTCGCGGGCGCGACCGGGCGCGGCCCGTTGTTGATGACGTAGCTGACGACCGCGGTCGAGGTACCAGCCAGTCGGGCTACATCGTCGCGCGTCACTTTGGCCACGAGTGGAGTCTACGCGTGTGGCCTCCGGGGCGGCAGTGGGACCTGGGGGCCGCCTCCGGGCGGACGGCGGGCGGCCGCCCGGACGAACCGGACAAGCCGGGCGGGGGGCGGCCCGCCCGGCCCGCCGGTCAGGGCTCCAGGCGGCCGGCGGGGTGCTGTGCCGGCTCCGGGCGCTCACCCTTCTCGGGCTTCTCCGGGACGACGAAGCGGTAGCCGACGTTGCGGACGGTGCCGATCAGCTGCTCGTTCTCCACGCCGAGCTTGGCGCGCAGCCGCCGGACGTGGACGTCCACCGTCCGGGTGCCGCCGAAGTAGTCGTAGCCCCAGACCTCCTGCAGCAGCTGGGCCCGGGTGAAGACCCGGCCGGGGTGCTGGGCGAGGTACTTGAGCAGCTCGAACTCCTTGAAGGTGAGGTCGAGCGCCCGGCCCTTGAGCTTCGCGGAGTAGGTGGCCTCGTCGACCGAGAGGTCGCCGTTGCGGATCTCCATCGGGCTGTCGTCTGTGTCGATCTGGAGGCGGCCGAGCGCCAGCCGCAGCCGGGCCTCGACCTCGGCCGGGCCGGACGTGTCCAGCAGGACGTCGTCGATGCCCCACTCGGCGGTGACGGCGGCCAGGCCGCCCTCGGTGACCACCAGGATCAGCGGGCAGCCGATGCCGGTGGAGCGCAGCAGCTGGCAGAGGCTGCGGATCTGCGGCAGGTCGCGTCGGCCGTCGACCAGGATGACGTCCGCGCTGGGCGTGTCCACCAGGGCCGAGCCCTCGGCGGGGGCCACCCGGACGTTGTGCAGGAGCAGGCCGAGGGCGGGCAGTACCTCGGCCGACGGTTGCAGTGCGTTGGTGAGGAGGAGGAGAGAACTCATACCCGGTGGTCCCCTTTCCGGGTCGTCGCGGTCGCGTTACGGCTGCCGCCACAGCCGGATGGCGCACGTGCTGAGGGGGAGGAGAGGAGGACGGGCGCCTGGGGCGTACCGGGGGAGCGGACGGCGCGCAGGGCGTGGTGGCGTACCCGCCGGGGGTCCCGCAACCCCTGGCGCACCGTTTCTGCCCTGCTCATCACCGCGAACCCTCCGGTCTGGTCCGGCCCCGGGCGGCGGCCCGGTGCCGGGTGGCGACGTCCCGGCCGGCCGCGGCACGTCGTTGTGCCGCGACGGACGGGGCGGTCCCCGCGACCGCCGGGGGTGGACCGACGAATCGCAAGGACGTCCGTACTGGCGTCCTGAAAGCACAAAAGGACCCGGGGGCGACTCTGCCCGGATCCCTCTTGGTGGTCGAGAATAGCCGACCTCCTCCCGCGCCGGGAGTGTTCGAATCCGGCGGTTCCCCCATTTCGGGCGTACGCCGGGTGAGCCTGGACACAGCTTCGAGCGCCGCTCCGCACCCGTGCGGCCAGGGCGGTTGCCGGTCGTGGCGGCGGACCCGCCATCATGGGACGCACATCGGCGGCGCTGCGCGGGTCCATCGTTCGGGTGGTCGGGCGGCCGAGGCCGGGGGGGTCGCGGCCCGGGCCCCCCGGGCCCGCGCGTGCGCGCAGATCGGGGGGGCCCCGGGGGGGGCGCCCACCCGCCCCCG
>NZ_JBHWBZ010000086.1:0-7146 GCF_042735475.1 Kitasatospora sp. NPDC059577
GGGGCGCCCCCGCCGCCGCGGGGGGCCCACTCCACGCCGCGGGTGGGGCGGGCCCCCCCCGCCAGTCCGCCGACCGCGCCGCCGGCGCCGTCGATGAACAGCGCCTTGGAGAGGCCGGGCATCCGGCCCTGCCTGTCGGCGAGTCCGGCTTCGGTGCCGACGCCGATGATGGTGGCCATCGCGTCGAAGAAGCCGGCCAGTACCAGGGTGAAGACCGCGACCGAGGCGCTGATCGCGCCCATGCCCTTGCCCCCGAAGGCGCCGAACAGGTCGACGTGGCCGAACAGGCCGAAGTCGGGGGCGGAGACGGGGCTGCCGGGCCACACCGGGACGGAGTTCTTCCAGGCGGTGGCGGGCACGTTCGCGGCCTTGTTGACGATCACGGCGAGCACGGTGCCGCCGGCGATGCCGATCAGGATCGCGCCGCGGACGCCGCGGGCCATCAGCACGAAGATCGAGAGGAGGGTGACGCAGAAGACCAGGACCGGCCAGCCGGCCAGCTCACCGGTGGGGCCGAGGGACAGCGGGGTGGGGCCGCCGGTGTGCATGAAGCCGGCCTTGTAGAGGCCGATCACGGTGACGAACAGGCCGATGCCGATGGTGATGGCGTGCTTGAGCGGCAGTGGGATGCCGTTCATGATCTTCTCGCGCAGTCCGGAGACCACCAGCAGCACGATCAGCAGGCCGTAGATCACGCACAGGCCCATGGCCTGCGCCCAGGTGGTGTGCGGGACGACCAGGGCGGAGACCGCGCCGGAGACCGAGAGGCCGGCGGCGAGGGCGAGCGGGACGTTGCCGACCACGCCCATCAGGATGGTGGTGACCGCTGCCGCCAGGGCGGTGGCGGTGGTCAGCGCGGCGTGGTCCAGCTTGACGCCGGTGACGTCCGCGCCGCTCAGGATGAGCGGGTTGAGCAGGATGATGTACGCCATCGCCATGAAGGTGGTGAGACCACCGCGCAGCTCGTTGGCGAGCGTCGAGCCCCGGGCCGAGATCTTGAAGTAGGCGTCCAGGGCGCCGTTCGGACGGGGTTCCGGGGCCGACGGGTGGCTGTCGTCCTCGGTGGGTCTGTCTTCGGTGGTGCCGGGCTCCGTGGGGATCCTGGGCATGTCCACTCCCAAGTGTCAAAGGGGGTTGGGGTGGGCGAGCCGACCTGACTGCCGGTCAACGAAGCGGCGTAGGGGGACGTATCGACTCACTGGGGCACTCGGAAGGGGGGCGAGTGCCCGGCGGTGCATTCGCGGGTGGTGCGGTGGTGCGCACCGCTGCGTGACCCCGGCGTGGGAAGGGGCAGCGGGTGTGGGGTGGTGCCCCCGGGGCGGCGGGGAAGACTGTCGCCGCCCCGGGGAAGCGTGAACGGCCGGTCTCAGCCGGGCTGTTCGGTGGTGAGGTGCTCCGGCCGGACCGGGATCCGGTTGAGTGCGAGACCGGTGGCGTTGCGGATGGCGGCCACGATCGACGGCGTCGCGGAGACGGTAGGAGCCTCGCCGACCCCGCGCAGCCCGTACGGCGCGTGGGGGTCGGGCAGTTCGAGGATCTCCACCGGGATCGGCGGGGTGTCCAGGATGGTGGGGATCAGGTAGTCGGTGAAGGAGGCGTTGCGGACCTTGCCGTCCCGCACGATGATCTCCTCCATCACCGCGAGGCCGAGCGCCTGGGTGCAGCCGCCCTGGATCTGGCCGACCACGGAGAGCGGGTTGAGCGCCTTGCCGACGTCCTGGACGGCGGTGAGCTCCACCACCTTGACCAGGCCCAGCTCCACGTCCACGTCCACCACCGCGCGGTTGGCGCAGAAGGTGTACTGGACGTGGCCGAAGCCCTGGCCGGTCTCCTTGTCGAAGGGCTGGGTCGGCCGGTGGTGGTGCTCGCGGGTGAGGTCGATGGCCTCGTCCCCGAGCAGGTCCACCATGGAGACCAGCACGCCGGCGCTCTCGGAGACGACCTTGCCGCCGGCCAGCGCGATGTCCTTGTGGGCCCAGCCGTAGCGCCGGCGGCCCTTCTCGATCAGCTCCCGCCGGACGGCCTCGGCGGCCAGCTTCACGGCGCCGCCGGTCATGTACGTCTGGCGCGACGCGGAGGTCGAACCGGCCGACCCCACCTCGGTGTTGGCGGGGTGGATGGTGACCTGCTCGACGCCCAGCTCGGTGCGGGCGATCTGGGCGTGCACGGTGACGCCGCCCTGGCCGACCTCGGCCATCGCCGTGTGCACCATGGCGACCGGCTCGCCGCCGATGACCTCCAGCCGCACCCGGGCGGTGGAGTAGTCGTCGAAGCCTTCGGAGAAGCCGACGTTCTTGATGCCGACCGAGTAGCCGATGCCGCGGACGATCCCCTCGCCGTGCGAGGTGTTGGACAGCGCGCCGGGAACCTGGCGCACGTCCAGGTGCTCGGTGTCCAGCGGCGGCGGCAGCGGCATGTCCTTGACGCGGCGCAGCAGTTCGGCGACCGGGGCCGGTGAGTCGATCCGCTGGCCGGTGGGCATGACGTCGCCCTCCGACATCGCGTTCAGCTGCCGCAACTCCACCGGGTCCATGCCCAGTTCGACCGCCAGCTTGTCCATCTGCGACTCGTAGCCGAACGCGGCCTGCACCGCGCCGAAGCCGCGCATCGCGCCGCAGGACGGGTTGTTGCTGTAGAGCGCGATGGCGTGCATCCCGACGTTCGGGATCACGTACGGGCCGTGCCCGAGCGAGGCGGCGTTGCCGACCACGGCGGGCGAGGCGGAGGCGTAGGCGCCGCCGTCCAGCACGATCCGGCAGTCGGCGAAGACCAGCTTGCCGTCGCGGGTGGCGCCGTGCTCGTAGTGCATCTTCGCCGGGTGGCGGTGCACGTGGCCGTAGAAGGACTCGTCCCGGGAGTAGACGATCTTGACCGGCTTGCCGGTGTGCTGGGCCAGCAGGCAGGCGTGGATCTGCATCGAGATGTCCTCGCGGCCGCCGAAGGCGCCGCCGACGCCGGCCAGGGTGAGCCGGACCTTCTCCTCGGGCAGGTCGAGCACCGGGGCCATCTGCTCGCGGTCCACGTGCAGCCACTGGGTGGCGATGTAGAGGTCGATGCCGCCGTCCTCGGCGGGCACGGCCAGGCCGGACTCGGGGCCGAGGAAGGCCTGGTCCTGCATGCCGACCTCGTAGTCGCCGCTGACGATGACGTCCGCCAGCGCCCGCACCTCGTCGGTCACGCCGAGGCCGGAGACCAGCTTCTGCTCGTGGCAGATGTTGCCGTACGCGTGCGACTTGTACTCGTGCGGCTCGTGGACGTAGCCGTGGGTCTCCGGGTCGAGGCACTGCTCCTCGGTGACGATCGGGGTGAGCACCTCGTACTCGACCACGATCTTCTTCACCGCGCGGCGGGCCGTCTCCGGGTGGTCGGCGGCGACCAGCGCGATCGCCTCGCCGTGGTACCGGATCTTGTCGATGGCCAGGGCCGGCTGGTCCTGGATCTCCAGGCCGTAGTACTTCGAGCCGGGGATGTCCTCGTGCGTCAGCACCGCGTACACGCCGGGCACCTTGAGCGCCTCGGAGATGTCCACCGAGAGGATGGTGGCGCGGGGGTGCGGCGAGCGCAGCGCCATGCCCCACAGCATGTCCTCGTGCCACATGTCCGAGGAGTAGGCGAACTCGCCCCTGACCTTCAGGTTGCCGTCCGGGCGCAGCGGCGAGCCGCCGATGCCGTCCTTGGACGCCTGGTTGATGTTCTGCAGGTTCTTCTGGCCCTGGATCGTCCGGGTGCTCATTCCGTCACGGCCTTTCCGGAGCACTTGCGGGCCGAGGCGAGCCGCACCGCGTCCATGATCTTCTCGTAGCCGGTGCAGCGGCACAGGTTGCCGGACAGCGCCTCGCGGATGTCGTTGTCGCTCGGCTGGGCGTCGTGCTCCAGCAGGGCGTCGGTCTGCACCAGCAGCCCGGGGGTGCAGAAGCCGCACTGGACGGCTCCGGCGTCGATGAACGCCTGCTGGACCAGGCCCAGTTCGCCGTTCTCCTCGCTCAGCCCCTCGACCGTGCGGACCTCGCGGTCCTGCACCTGGCCGGCCGCGACCAGGCAGGAGCAGACCGGGACGCCGTCCAGGTAGACGGTGCAGGAGCCGCACTCGCCCTGCTCGCAGGCGTTCTTCGAACCCGGCAGGCCGACCCGCTCGCGCAGGACGTAGAGCAGGCTCTCGCCCTCCCACACGTCGTCGGCCTCGACCTGCTTGCCGTTGGCGGTGAAAGTGACCCTCATGCCGCGCTCCTGATCTGCTTGCCGTAGTCGTTCCAACACCAGGTGAGGGTGCGGCGGGCCATCACGGCCAGGGAGTGGCGCCGGTAGTCGGCGGTGCCCCGGACGTCGTCGATCGGCGAGGCCGCGGCCTTCACCAGCTCGCCGAACCGCTGGATCACCTCGGTGCCCAGCAGGTCGCCGGACTCCCAGAGCCCGCGCTCGGCGAGCACGCCCTGCAGGTACTCCTCGGCCTCGACGGCGCGGCGCGGGGTGGGAGCGGCCGACCCGATGCCGGTCCCGACGGTTCCGTTCTTCGGGTGGAGGGCGAAGCCGAACGCGCAGACCGCGATCACCATGGCGTTGCGGGTGCCGATCTTCGAGAACTGCTGCGGGCCGTCCGCCACCGGGATGTGCACCGCCCGGATCAGTTCGTCGGCCTCCAGGCTGTTGCGCTTCACGCCGACGTAGAAGTCGTCGATCGGGATCATCCGGGTGCCGCGCACCGAGGCCGCCTCGACGAACACGTCCCGCCCGGCCGCCAGCAGCGCGGGGTGCGCGTCACCGGCCGGGGAGGCGCCGCCGAGGTTGCCGCCGACGCCGCCGCGGTTGCGGATCTGCGGCGAGCCGACGGTGCGGGACGCCAGGGCGAGACCGGGCAGCGGCCCGGACAGCTCGTCGATGATCCGGGTGTACGGGACCGAGGCGCCGAGCTGCACGACGCTGCCGTCGTCGGACCATTCGGTGAGCTCGGTGATGCGGTTCAGATCGAGAATCGCGGATGGCCGGTGCACGTCGAAGTTCATCTCGACCATGACGTCCGTACCGCCCGAGATGGGCAGCGCGGTCGGGTTCTCAGCCTTCGCCGCGAGTGCCTCGTCCCAGGTGGCGGGCCGAAGGAACTCCATGCGGGTGTCTCCTCAAGTCGTCGCCCGCCGGGTGTCCGGCGGCGTGTCGCCCAGTGAACCCCTGTGACGCGGCCCACTGGCAGTCACTGATGGCATGAAGCCCCGGCTGTGGTCCCGCCCGGCATCCTGTACGTTCCTCTAAGGAGCAGAATCTCGCAGCCCAGGTGTTCGCCGAGTGCTACCTACGACCGTAATCCGGCCGTGACGGACGGGCTACGGGCCCGTGACCCGGCCGCCCGCTGGTACGTGACACCGAGCACGGATGTTCGGGCACACTGTGACCCCCGGACCGAAGGGCCGGCCACCCGTCCCCCCTCGATCTCCCTCCCGATCACCCCCACGATCGCCCCGATCCCGCCCCAAAGGAGTCCGCGGATGCGTGTCCGTGACCTGCTCGCCCCCGGCGCCCCGCGACTGCGCCTGCTCGCGGCCGAGGAAGAGCTGGACCGGCAGGTCAGCGGCGTGATGACGACGGACCTGCAGGACCCCGGCCGTTACCTGCACGGCGGCGAACTCGTGCTCACCGGCATGCTCTGGCGCACCGTCCCGGCCGACTCCGAGCGCTTCGTACGGACCATCGCGGCGGGCGGCGCGGTGGCCCTCGCGGCCGGCGAGGCCGAGGTCGGCCCGGTGCCCGACGACCTGGTCGAGGCCTGCCGCCGGCACCGGATGCCGCTGCTCGCCGTGCCCGACGACATCGCCTTCGGCACCGTCACCGAGTTCATCGGCCGCCAGGTGTCCGCCGACCGCGCCGCCGACCTCGCCGCCCTGGTCGACCGGCACCGGCTGCTGGTCTCGGCGGCCGGCGGCGGCGGGCTGGACGCCGTCCTCGACCTGCTCGGCGGCGACCTCGACCTGGACTGCTGGGTGCTCGCCCCCACCGGCGCGGTGATCGCCGGCCCCGCCGACCGCCTCTCCGCCGAGGACCGCGACCAGCTGGTCCGCGCCCACCTCTCCGCCCAGCGCCAGCGCCGCCGCCCCCCGCACCGGGCCCGCCTGGCCGGCGGCTCCTACTCGCTGCTGCCCGCCGCGGCCTCCACCGAGCACGAGGGCCCGCAGTCCGCCACTCCGCTGGCCGACTGGATGCTCGCGGTGGCCGGCGACATCACCGAGTGGACCACCAAGCGCCAGCAGCTCGCCGAGAACCTGGCCCGCCTGGTCGCCGCCGAGCGCCACCGCCGGGACGAGGGCCGCCGGCTGCGCCGCCGCCTCGCCGACGAGGTGCTCGCCCTGCTGCGCCGCGACGCCGACCCGGCCGAGATCAGCCGCACCCTGTACGCCTCCTCGGCGATGGCCGCCCGCTACGAGAACCCCGAGCCCAAGTCCCGGGCCGAGGGCGACTCCTGGCTGGTGCTCAGCGCCGAGGGCACCGGCCTGCCCGAGGGCACCGTGCGGGCCGTCCTGGAGGAGGCGCTCGGCGTCACCTCCGACCGCGCCCTGGTCGCCGGGACGGGCACCGGTGCCGTCGTGGTGCTGCCGGCCCTGGACGGTCCGGTGCCCGCCGACACCGTGCGGGACCTGCTCGCGCCGCTGGAGGCCGGGCTCGGCTCCGAGGGCCGGATCACCCTGGGCGTCTCCGCGCCCGCCTCCGAGGCCGGCGGCCTGCGCGGCGCCCTGGAGGAGGCCCGGCACGCCCGCCGGATCGCCGCCTCCCGGGTCGGCCGGGTCTGCGTCGCGGGGCCCGAGGAGCTCGCCTCGCACGTCCTGCTGCTGGCCGCCGTCCCGGACGAGGTGCGCCGCGCCTTCCGCAGCCGGCTGCTGGACAAGGTGATCGCGTACGACATCGAGCACCAGGCGGACCTGGTCCGCACCCTGGAGGCCTTCCTGCGCTCGGACGGCTCCTGGACCCGCTGCGCCGGGCAGCTGCACGTCCACGTGAACACCCTGCGGTACCGGATCGGCCGGATCGAGGAGCTGACCGGGCGTGATCTGTCCCGGCTGGAGGACCGGGTGGACTTCTACCTGGCGCTGGAACTGGCCTGACGGATCATCCGGCACGCACGAGGGCCCCCCCCCGCAGAGGGGGGGGGGGGGCCCCCCGGGG
>NZ_JBHWBZ010000086.1:7156-12922 GCF_042735475.1 Kitasatospora sp. NPDC059577
GCACGAGGTGCTGGCGGTCGCGGACGCGATCAGCGTCATCCGGCGCGGCACCACGGTCGGCGACGCCCACCCCAAAGCGGTCACCCCCCCCCCCCCCGCCCCGATGATTGTCGGCCCCGCGCTGCCCCCCCCCGAGAGCCCGCGGGCCCCCCACCCCGCCCCCGGGGGGGGGCGCGGCGGGCCCTCGTGCGTGCGGTCGTGCGGTGGTCCCGTTACTGGGCGGGGATGATCGAGGTCAGCCAGGTGAAGGCACCCGGCACCATCTTCTTCCACTGCTCGGTGGTGTGCGGGCCGGTGCCCTCCTCCACCTGGACGGTGGTCGGGGCCTTGGCGGCGGCGCGGATCGCCTCGCCGTCCTCGAAGCCGTCGCCCTTGGAGGCGCTGATCAGCATGGCGACCTTCGGCGGCTGCTGGGCGGCCTTGAGGATGTTGACCGGGTTGTTGGCCTCGCGCAGCTTCGGGTCCTTGCCGACCAGCGAGTCCTTCTCGTTCGCCGGGTCGTTGTAGCCGGACATCGCGATGGCGGCCCGGTACCGGTTGGGGTGGGCCAGCGACAGCTTGGCCGCGCAGTGCGCGCCGGCCGAGTAGCCGGCGATGGCCCAGCGGTCCGAGGACGGGTCGGCGCGGAAGTTGTCCAGCACCATCTGCGGGACGTCGCGGGTGATCCAGGCGTCGGCGTTGATCTTGCCGGGGATGTCGGTGCAGCCGGCGTCCTGGCTGTTGCCGAGCAGCACGGTGCGCGGCGAGACCAGGATGAACGGCGCCACCTTGCCCTGCTGCATCAGCGGCTTGAGCTGCTCGGAGACCTTGAGCGTGCCGTACCAGGTGGAGGAGGAGCCGGGGAAACCGGGGATCAGCTCGACCACGGGGAACTTCTTGTCCTTGTACGCCGGGTCGTTGTACTGCGGCGGCAGCCAGACCAGGACCTCGCCGTCGACGCCGGAGAGCTGACCCTTGAGCTCGGTCTTCTGCACGTCGCCCGGGACCAGCGGGTCGTTCACGCCGCCGAAGCTCTGCTTGACCTTGGGGTGTTCCTTGGCGGCGTCACCGCTCCCGGCGGCCTGGTCCGACGGCGGCACCGGGGGCACCGCCCGGACGTGGTTGCCGGTGCCGAGCAGGTCGTCCCAGTTGCCGTAGATCAGGTTGGCGTTGTTGACCATCACGAAGACCATCAGGACGGCCGTGACCTGGCAGAACATGATCATGACGATCCGGGAGAGGACCTTCACCGGCTCGGGGCCGCCGACCTTCCCCCAGAACAGCAACGCCACGGTGATGGACACCGGCACAAGAAGGACGGTGAGGAGGAAGAATGGCGTACCTGTCAGTTCCATCGCGTTCTCGTATCCGGGTCGCTCGCCGCCCGGGCCCCAGTCGCCCGAACGCACGTCAATGTCATCAGACGGCCGACGACCGATGATCGGTTGCCGTCCGATTCTGTGCGGAACCTGAGAGGAACATCACTTTCCGGTGATGAACCCCCTTCGGACCGGCGCCTAGTCTGTCACCCGGACGATGGCCGTCCGGACCAGATGTTCAGCGAACTTCCAGGAAAGGTCCCCCGCGGAACCTTACCTCCCAGGGCGTTCGCGCCGCCGGGCGAGGCGGTGCGAACGCGTAGAACCCGGCCAGGGAGACTATGGGGATGAGCATCACCCGCTTTCGCCCGTCCCCACGCCTCTGGCCCGTGTGCGCCGTCCTGGCCCTCGCGGTCACCGCCGCCGGATGCAGCAGCACCGGAGGCAGACGCGCCGAGGAGGCGCGCGCCAAGGCCGCGGCCGCCGGCGGCAGCGCCGTCACCACCCCGCGCTGGAAGGTCGCCATGGTGACCCACTCCGGTGCGGGCGACGCGTTCTGGGACACCGTGCGCAAGGGTGCCGAGCAGGCCGCCGCCAAGGACAACATCACCTTCCTGTACTCCAACGACGCGCAGACCCAGAACCAGGTCCAGCTCGTCCAGGCCGCCATCGACCAGAAGGTGGACGGCCTGCTGGTCACCCTCGCCAAGGGCGACGCGATGGCCGACGTCCTGGCGAAGGCCAAGGCGGCCGGCATCCCCGTGATCACCATCAACTCGGGCCAGGAGTACTCGCAGAAGTTCGGCGCGCTCACCCACATCGGACAGGACGAGTCCACCGCCGGCCAGGCGGCCGGCACCGAGCTGGCCGCCCGCGGCCGCAAGAACGTGCTCTGCGTCATCCACGAGCAGGGCAACGTCGGCCAGGAACAGCGCTGCTCCGGTGCCCAGGCCAAGTCCGGCGGATCCTTCCAGGTGCTCTACGTCAACGGCGTCGACATGCCCGACGCCCGCGCCGCGATCTCCGCCAAGCTCCAGGCCGACCCGGCCATCGACACCGTGCTCACCCTCTCCGGCGCGATGGCCGCCACCGGGCTGCAGGCCGTCCAGGACGCCCGCCGCTCCGTCGAGTTGGACACCTTCGACCTGGGCCCGCAGGTGGTGGCCGGGCTCAAGTCCGGCAGCGTCGGCTTCGCCGTCGACCAGCAGCCCTACCTGCAGGGCTACGAGGGCGTCGACCTGCTCTGGCTCTACAAGTCCAACCTGGACATGCTCGGCGGCGGCAAGCCGGTCGAGACCGGCCCGCAGATCCTGACCAAGGACAACGCCGACGCGCTCGCCGAGTACGTGGCGAGGGGGACCCGGTGAGCGGTCAGGACCTCCTCGCCCAGGACGGCCTCGCGCAGGACCGCCCGGCGGCCCTGCGGCGGATCCTGGCCCGCCCGGAGCTGGGCTCGCTGATCGCCGCCGTCGCGGTGTTCCTGGTCTTCGCCACCGTCGCCGGGCCGTTCCTGCGGGTCGGCTCGTTGGGCACCGTGCTCTACGCGGCGTCCACCATCGGGATCATGGCGGTGCCGGTCTCGCTGCTAATGATCGGCGGCGAGTTCGACCTCTCGGCCGGCGTGCTGGTCACCACCGCCGCGCTGACCTCCTCGATGGTCTCCTACCAGTTCACCGCGGTGACCTGGGTCGGCGTGGTGGTCTCGCTCGCGACCACGCTGGCGATCGGCTGGTTCAACGGCTGGATGCTCGGCCGGACCAGGCTCCCCAGCTTCATCGTCACCCTCGGCACCTTCCTGATGCTGACCGGCGCCAACCTGGGCCTCACCAAGGCGATCTCCGGCACCGTCTCCACCAAGTCGATCGCCGACATGGAGGGCTTCGAGTCCTGCCGCCGGCTGTTCGCCTCCGAGGTCACCATCGGCGGGCTGACGATCAAGGCGACCGTCTGGTGGTGGCTCGGCCTGCTGGTGGTCGGCAGCTGGGTGCTGCTGCGCACCCGCTTCGGCAACTGGATCTTCGCCGTCGGCGGCGACGCGGACGCCGCCCGCGCGGTCGGCGTGCCGGTCGCCCGGACCAAGACCGTGCTCTACCTGGGCGTCGGCTTCGGCGCCTGGGTGCTCGGCCAGCACCTGCTGTTCTCCTTCGACACCGTGCAGTCCGGCGAGGGCGTCGGCAACGAGCTGATCTACATCGTCGCGGCCGTCATCGGCGGCTGCCTGATCACCGGCGGCTACGGCTCGGTGGTCGGCTCCGCGCTCGGCGCGCTGATCTTCGGCATGGCCAGCAAGGGCATCATCTACGCCCAGTGGAACCCGGACTGGTTCAAGTTCTTCCTCGGCGCGATGCTGCTGATGGCCGCCCTGCTGAACGCCTACGTCAAGCGCCGGGCCGAACGGGGGCCGCGATGAGCACCGGAGCCGAGATGAACGACGAACTGCTCTCCCTCGACGGGGTCGGCAAGAGCTACGGCACCGTCCGGGCGCTGCGGGACGTCTCGCTGACCCTGCGGGCCGGCGAGATCAGCTGCGTGCTCGGCGACAACGGGGCCGGCAAGTCCACCCTGATCAAGATCATCGCCGGGCTGCACCGGCACGACGAGGGCACCTACGCCGTCGGCGGCGAGGAGGTCCGCTTCGACTCCCCGCGCCAGGCCCTGGACCGCGGCATCGCCACCGTCTACCAGGACCTCGCCGTCGTCCCGCTGATGCCGGTCTGGCGCAACTTCTTCCTCGGCTCCGAGCGCGGTACGCGCCGCTGGGGCGGGCTGCGCCTGGACGCCGACGGCATGCGCGCCACCACCCGGGCGGCGCTCGCCGAGATGGGCATCGACCTGCACGACGTCGACCGGCCGATCGGCACCCTCTCCGGCGGCCAGCGCCAGTGCGTGGCGATCGCCCGCGCGGTGCACTTCGGCGCCAAGGTGCTCGTCCTGGACGAGCCCACCGCCGCGCTCGGCGTCAAGCAGTCCGGGGTGGTGCTGAAGTACGTCACCGCCGCCCGCGACGCCGGCCTCGGGGTCGTGCTGATCACCCACAACCCGCACCACGCGTACCTGGTCGGCGACCACTTCACCCTGCTCAAGCGCGGCCGGATGGCGGGCAGCCACCCCCGCGCCGAGATCAGCCTGGAACAGCTCACCACCGAGATGGCCGGCGGCTCCGACCTCGCCGAACTCTCGCACGAGCTGGCCCGTCCCTCCCTTCCCGACTCCCGTGAGGAGCGTCCGCAGCCGTGACCAGCCCTCAAGGCACCACCCGGCCGCCCGTCCTGCCCACCCTGCTCGGCCTCGGCCCGCGCGCCGAGCGCCGCCGCCGGGCCCTGCCCGCGGGGATACTGCGACTGCCCACCATCGGCGTCGACATCGGCGGCACCAAGGTGGTCGCCGGAGTGGTGGACGGCGAGGGCAAGGTGCTGGAGAAGCTGCGCACCGACACACCGGACAAGAGCAAGAGCCCCAGGGTCGTCGAGGACGTCATCGTCGAGCTGGTGCTGCAGCTCTCCGACCGGCACGACGTCCACGCGGTCGGCATCGGCGCGGCCGGCTGGGTCGACGCCGAACGCTCCCGGGTGCTGTTCGCCCCGCACCTCAACTGGCGCAACGAACCCCTCCAGCAGGCGCTCAGCGAGCGGCTGCGGTTCCCGGTGATCGTGGAGAACGACGCCAACGCGGCCGCCTGGGCCGAGTGGCGCTTCGGCGCCGGGCGGGGCGAGGACCACATGGTGATGCTCACCCTGGGCACCGGCATCGGCGGCGCCGTGGTCCGGGACGGCTACGTCGACCGCGGCAAGTACGGGCTGGCGGGCGAGTTCGGGCACATGCAGGTGCTGCCCGGCGGGCACCGCTGCCCGTGCGGCAACCGCGGCTGCTGGGAGCAGTACTCCTCGGGCAACGCGCTGGTGCGCGACGCGCGCGAGCTGGTCGCCGAGGAGTCCCCGGTGGTGCAGCCGCTGCTGGCGCGGGCGGGCGGGACGGTCGAGGGCATCACCGGCCCGCTGGTCACCGAGGCCGCCCAGGAGGGCGACCCGACCGCCATCGAGCTGCTCTACGAGGTCGGCACCTGGCTGGGCGTCGGCATCGCCAACCTGGCCGCCGGGCTGGACCCGGGCCGCTTCGTCATCGGCGGCGGCGTCTCGGAGGCCGGCGACCTGCTGCTCGGACCGGCTCGGGACACCTTCCGCCGCACCCTCACCGGCCGCGGCTTCCGCCCCGAGGCCGCCATCGTGCACGCCGCCCTCGGCAACGACGCCGGTCTGGTCGGCGCGGCCGACCTCGCCCGCCAGGTGGCCCGGCGCTTCCGCACCATCAAGCGCCGCCGGGTGGAGCGCAGCGCCCTGTAGGGCGGGAACGGGGGATCACGGGGCGGGGGGGGGGGGGGGGGCCGCGCGCGGGGGCGGGGGGGTCGGGATGAACAACCCGCGTCTATAATCAGGAGAGAAAAAAAAATACCAGGGGCAACACACAAAAT
>NZ_JBHWBZ010000086.1:12932-30192 GCF_042735475.1 Kitasatospora sp. NPDC059577
TCTTGTTGGAGTGTGTTGTACAGATGGTCCGTGCACCGGACCCGTCTGTCCGTGCGCTCAGCTTGGGGGGGGGTGGGGGGGGGCGGCGGCCCCGCCCCCCCCCCCCCCCCCCCCGTTCGGTGTCCGCCCTGTCAACTACCCGCCGGTAGTAGCACGGTGTGGTTGTCGGATCATCCCGCCTGTGGAACAACTGAGTTGACGTCGACTCAGGAGGACTCGGATGAGGGCGCTGACCCGCCTGGCACCACCACTGCTGCTCACCACCGCGCTGGTCTGGTCCACCGCACTGCCGGCCGGGGCCGCGGCCCCGCCACCCAAGGCCCCCGAGGCGGTGGGCCGGGGCGGAGCGGTGGCCACCGTCGACGCCGACGCCACCGCCGCCGGGATCGAGGTGCTGCGCAAGGGCGGCAACGCGGTGGACGCGGCGGTCGCCGCCGCGGCCGCCCTCGGGGTCACCGAGCCCTACTCCTCCGGCATCGGCGGCGGCGGGTACTTCGTCTACTACGACCACGCCACCGGCCGGGTGCACACCATCGACGGCCGCGAGACCGCCGGCCGCACCGCCGACGCCGGGCTGTTCCTGGAGGACGGCCGGCCGCTCCCCTTCGCCGACGCCGTCACCAGCGGCCTGTCCGTCGGCGTCCCCGGCACCCCGGCCACCTGGGACGCCGCACTGCGCCAGTGGGGCACCCGCTCGCTCGCCCAGGCCCTCGAACCCGCCGAACGGATCGCCGACCAGGGCTTCGTCGTCGACGAGACCTTCCGCGGCCAGACCGCCGACAACCAGGCCAGGTTCAAGGACTTCCCGGCCACCGCCAAGCTCTACCTGCCCGGCGGCAAGCCCCCCGAGGTCGGCAGCGTCCTGCGCAACCCGGACCTCGCCGCCACCTACCGGCTGCTCGCCAAGGACGGCGTGAAGGCCTTCTACCGGGGGCAGTTGGCCGAGGACGTGGTCAACACCCTGCAGCACCCGCCGGTCGACCCGGCCTCCGGCCGCACCGCCCGCCCCGGCAGGATCGACACCGCCGACCTCGCCGCCTACCGGGTCCGCGACCAGGCGCCCACCCACGTCACCCACGGCGCCTACGACGTCTACTCGATGGCGCCCTCCAGCTCCGGCGGCACCACCGTCGGCGAGGCGCTCGACATCCTGGAGGACGGCGGCGACGTCTCCGCCTACAGCGGCACGCAGTACTACCACCACTTCCTGGAGGCCTCCCGGATCTCCTTCGCCGACCGCAACCGCTGGGTCGGCGACCCGGCCTCCGTCGACGTCCCCACCCGGCAGCTCCTCTCCGAGCGCTACGCCGCCTCCCGGGCCTGCCTGATCAGCCCCGACCACGCGCTCACCAGCCCGCTCGCCCCCGGCGACCCCCGCCACCCGGCCGACTGCGCCGACACCGGCCAGGCCGTCGCCGAGCCCTACGAGGGCCCCAACACCACCCACCTGACGGTCGCCGACCGCTGGGGCAACGTCGTCTCCTACACGCTCACCATCGAGCAGACCGGCGGCAGCGGCATCACCGTCCCCGGCCGGGGCTTCCTGCTCAACAACGAACTGACCGACTTCGACTTCACCCCGCTCGCCCCCGGCGTCCCCGACCCCAACCTGCCGGGCCCGGGCAAGCGGCCGCGCTCCTCGATGTCGCCGACCGTCGTGCTGCGCGACGGCGAGCCCTTCCTCGCCACCGGCAGCCCCGGCGGCGCGACCATCATCACCACCACCCTGCAGGTGCTGCTCGGACGGCTGGACCGCGGCCTGAGCCTGGAGCAGGCCATCGCCGCGCCCCGCGCCAGCCAGCGCAACACCGCCGCGACCCAGGCCGAGCCCGCCTTCCTAGCGCTGCCCGAGCGGGCGGAGCTGGAGGCGCTGGGGCACGCCTTCACGGCCGTGGCCGAGATCGGGGCCGCCACGGGCGTGGAACGGCTGCCGGACGGCCGCTGGGTGGCCGCCGCCGAACCGGTGCGGCGCGGTGGCGGCTCGGCGGCGGTGGTCCGGCCCGCGCGCTGACCGGGCCCGCGGGCCGGCCGGTTCGGACGGGCGGGCCGTCCGAGCCGACCGGATCGTCAGTGGCGGGCGGTATGTTCGGGGTGGGCCTCCCTCGCGAGGGCGGCCCACCCCGTCCGTACCGAACCACCGGGAAGGCCGCCCGCCGTGACCGTCCGCATCGCCACCTGGAACATCAACTCCGTCACCGCGCGGCTGCCCAAGCTCCTGGAGTGGCTGGAGAGCGCCAAGCCCGACGTGCTCTGCCTCCAGGAGCTCAAGTGCGCGGCCGACGCCTTTCCGTACGACGAGGTCCGCGAGCTCGGCTACGAGACGGCCGCGCACGGCACCGGCCGGTGGAACGGCGTCGCCGTCGTCTCCCGGATCGGCCTGGAGGACGTCGTGCGGGACCTCCCCGGCCAGCCCGGGTACCTCGCCGACGGCGCCCTGCTGCCCGACGTCGAGCCGCGCGCCATCGCCGCCACCTGCGGTCCGGTCCGGGTCTGGTCGGTCTACGTGCCCAACGGCCGCGAGGTCGGCCACGCGCACTACCACTACAAGCTGGAGTGGCTGGAGGCGCTGCGCAAGGCCTCCGTCGAGGACGCCGCCGGCTCCCGCCCGTTCGCCGTCCTCGGGGACTTCAACATCGCCCCGGCCGACGAGGACGTCTTCGACGTCGCCGCGTTCGAGGGCCTCACCCACGTCACCCCGGCCGAGCGCGCCGCACTGGAGGCCCTCGGCGGGATCGGCCTGCAGGACGTGGTGCCGCGCCCGCTGAAGTACGACCGCCCCTACACCTACTGGGACTACCGCCAGCTGGCGTTCCCCAAGAACCGGGGCATGCGGATCGACCTCACCTACGCCAACAAGGCCTTCGCCGACGCCGTCACCGACAGCTACGTCGACCGCGAGGCCCGCAAGGGCAAGGGCACCTCGGACCATGCGCCGGTCGTGGTGGACCTCGACCTGTGAGCCGCTCCGGGGTCGCGCCCGCCGTGACCCCGGGTGACGGGCCGTAACCCGAACGGTCCTGAGCGCTGGCTGAGCGCGGGGCGCGTGCCTACCGTCGGTGAGTGACCGGGTGCAGTTGATCGACCACGTGGACATGGGTGTCCCCGGCTGCGTCCGAGAATCCCGGAGGTTCCGGCATGCGCCCCATGCGTACGGCCGCCGCCGCCCTGATCGGCGCGACGGCGCTGACCGGCCTGACGGCCCCCCTCGCCCACGCCAGGGACGGTGCGGCCTCGGTCAGCCCGTCCCAGGCCGCACCGGGCCAGACGGTGACGGTCACCGTCTCCTGCGAGAAGTCGGACAAGCCCGACGCCAAGACCATCACCGCCCGCTCCGCCGCCTTCGAGGGCGGCCCGGCGACCCTCACCCTCGGCGCCGACGGGAAGCACACCGGCTCCGCCCGGCTCGCCTCCCAGCACTCCGGGGACAGCAAGGTCGACGGCACCTGCCCGGACGGTGGCGCCTTCTCGACGACCGTGACGGTCAGCACCGTCGCCGCCGCCGGCCCCGAGACCAGCCTCGGCGACTGGGGCAAGGCGGCGGGGGAGTGGGCCGGCTCGCTCGGGCAGTCCGGTGCCGGCAGCCAGCAGGTCGCCCCGCACGGCGCCGTGCAGACCGGCCTCGGCGGCTCGGTCGCGTCGGACCCGGCGGAGCTGGCCGGCGGCCTCGCCCTGGTCGCGGGAGGTGTCGGCGGCTTCTGGCTGATCCGTCGGCGCGGTGCCTGACGGCCCCCGCCCCTCCGTGCCCCGCACTGCCGGCCCCGACGGGACCGGCGGTGCGGTGTTGTGACAGGCGTTGCGGAAGGCGTCCCGGTCGGTGCTCCGGCCGGTGTCCGTGCTGGTGTCCGGGCCGGTGTTCCGCCGGGCGGTTCCGGACCGGGACCGGCGCCCCGTCAGGCGGTCGCGGGCTCCGGGTGCGCGCGGTCGTCCTCGTGCGCGAGGATCCCGCTCGCCAGCAGGTACTGGGCCAGCACGTAGGTCGCCATGATCCAGAACTGATGCCCCGGCAGCTCCCGCCACTTGGCCAGCTTGGTGGCGATCAGCGTGTCGGAGAGCAGGAACAGCGCCCCGCCCAGCCCGGTCCGCCAGCCCAGCCCGGCCGAGGTCACGGCCGTCGAGGTGAGCAGCAGGCTGTAGCCGGCCACCGGGACCCGCAGGTCCCCGAGGTCCGGCCAGAGCTGACCCACCAGGGTCACCCAGGCCGTCGCGTACGCGGCCGCGACCAGCAGGGCCCGGCGGCGATCGGTGAGCGCGCCGCGCCGGACGAACATCGTCACGTAGCAGACGTGCGCGGCCGCGAAGGACCCCATGCCGGCGAGGAACGCGGGGTCGTTCTTCAGCTGGAGCAGCACGTCCCCGCCCGCGCTCAGCAGCAGCGCCGGCGCCAGCAGCTCCGGCGCCTCCCGCCCGGCGGTCCTGGCCGCGGTCACGCTGTGTCCGGCCAGCAGCGGCATCAGCGCCGGCTTGGTGGCGTTCTGCAGCACCGACGCGCCGGACAGGATCGCGCCGAGGTGCGTGGCCGAGGTGGCTGCGAAGCCGCCCAGCAGGCCGGTGGCCGAACGCAGGCGCGCGCCGAGGACGGCACGGGTGGTCGTACGAATGCTCATGCTGGCGCGGCCTCCGACGGTCGGGCGGTGGGGGATCCGGATCGACCCTAAGGGAGCCGGTGATACGACGGAAGGGCGGGTTACCGGTGCGTAACCCGGACGGGGCCGGGCGGATGACGGGACGGCCGGAAACCGGGCCGCGGGAGCGCGGGGAGCGGGGCGGCGGAGGAGCGGAGGGCGGGCGGCCGGTTCGAGGGCTCTTGCGGAGACTTCCTCAGGAGGGCGGTTGGTGCCACCGGGTGACCCGGGCACCGTCTACTCTGGACCCCGACATGGATCAGCAGGAGTACGCGGTCGGCGCCACCCGGGTGGCCGCCGGCAGGCCGGACGGGCGGGCGGGCGGGGCAGGCCGGGGAACCGCCGACGCCGTCCTCGCCGTACGCGCAGCCGTGCGGGCCGAAGCCGCGGACCCCACCGGCGCGGTACCGGGGACCACCCCCGCGGACGGCGACGACGCACGGAGCGCCGACGCCGTCCACGACGCCGTCCACGACGGCGGTGCCCTCTCGCCCGACCCCGGCCTGCTGCGGCTGGCGCACTGGTTCGCGGCCGCCACCCCCGGCACCGCCGACGACCTCTGCGCCGCCTCCTTCGGCCTCTACCCCGCCCGCCACCTCGGCGCGCCCGCCGAGCCCGCCGACCCCGACGTCAGCTGGTGGCACGGCCCCACCGCCCACGGCCTCGCGTCCGCCCGCACCCGCGAGGCCCGCGGCGAGAGCGGCCTGCGCCGAGCCCGGCGCGACTCCGCCGCACTGCCCGTCGTCCGGTCAGGCGCCAAGCCGGGCGGGCCCGGCAGGCACCGCAAGCCCGAGCGCAACCGGGCGACGCCGGAGGCGGCGGCCACCGTCCGCCCGCCGTCGGCCCCGGTCGCGCGGGATCGTTCCGGTGAGGGATCTCCCACAGTCGAGTCGTCCGCCACCGAGTCGTCCGCCGTCGAGCTGCCCGTGGCGGAGCTTCCCGCCGCCGAGCGCCGGATCGCCGCCCGGCTGCTGCTCGCCCACCCGCTGGTCACCGCCTCCGGCCCGCACGCCGACGGCTTCCCGCTGATCCGGCGTCACCGCGACTGGCTCGCCGAGCGCTTCGACACCCTGCTCGGCTACCGCCTGGAGGTCGGGCCCTGGCACGCCCGGCTCTGCAAGGCCGGCCTCGGCCCCGGCGCCGGCCGCCGCCTCGAACACCCCGCCACCGGCGCTCCGTTCACCCCCGGCGGCTACGCCCAACTCGCGCTCGCCCTGGCACTGTTGGTCGACGCACCCGAGCAACTGGAGTACCGGCGGCTGCTCGACGCGATGCGCGCCGCCGTGCCCGAGCCGGCCGCCGACCCGGCCGACCTCGACATGGCGCTGGCCACGCTGGCCGGGTGGCAGGTGCTCGGCGACCCGTCGGCCGACCCCGCCGACGACACCCGTGTCCTGACCGTGGACCGGGAACTCGCCCGTGCCGTCCCGGCCGGCCCGCCCGCCCTGGCCGACGACGCCGCCGACCTCATCCGCCGCGCCGCCGAGGCCGAACCCGCCACCGCCGTGCGCCGCCTCCTCGCCGAGACGCCCGCCGTCCTCGTCGCCGACCTCCCCGAGGACCGCCGCGCCTGGCTGCACGAGCACCGGCTCAGCGGCCCGGCCGCGCTCGCCGAGTTCCTCGGCCTGGAGGCCGAACTGCGGGCCGAGGGCGTCGCCCTGCTCGACCCGGCCGCCGAACTCACCGACCTCGCGCTGCCCGGTGCCGGCACCCTCGCCCAGGCCGCCCTGCTGCTGGTCGAGCGCCTGGTCGAGGAGGTCCGCCCGCTGCCCGGAGAGCCCGTCGACGGCGACGTCCCGATCGCGGACGCGCTGATAGACGGCGTCCTCGGTGACATCGCCGACGAGTACGGTCTCCCGGCGCGCTACCTCTCCGACCGCACCGCGCTGCGCCGGGACTCCCTGGACCTGCTCCACCGCCTCGGCCTGATCACCCCGACCCCCCAGCCCAAGCGCCCCCCGACCTGGCACCTCCGCCCCCCGGCGGCCCGCTTCGCCCCGGCCCCCGACCTCCAGCCCGCGCCGGGCAGCGGGCGCCACTCCCGCCCGGCCCCCCTCGTCCCGTCCCCGCCGGGGCCCCGCACCGGGCAGCGGGCGTAGCGCCCCCGCCCCCACCGGGGGCCGTGCGTCCGGGAGGTGCGTCGCGACGGGCCGGGTGGGAGCGAGCCGGGTCAGCGGGCGTGCCGGATGGCTTCGTCGACCTGGTCGCGGTCGTAGCCGCGGCGTACGACGTCGAAGCCGGGGCGGTCGGGGCGTCGCTGCGGCGGGAGAGCGAGGTACTCGTCGACCTGGTTGCGGTCGTAGCCCCGTCGGACCAGGTCGAATCCGGTTCGTGCCGGTCCGGCCGGGGGTGGTCCGGCGTCGGCGGCCGCAGGGACGGATCTGCGGGAGTGCCGGATGGCTTCGTCGACCTGCTCGCGGTCGTAGCCGCGGCGTACGACGTCGAAGCCGGGGCGGTCGGGGCGTCGCTGCGGCGGGAGAGCGAAGTGCTCGTCCACCTGGTTGCGGTCGTAACCCCGCCACGCCGTGCCGAACCCGGGCCGGGGCGGTCGCCCGTCCGTCGGTCCGCCGCTCCCCGAGTGCCCGCCCTCGACCATCTGTCCTCCCCCGAACGGAACGTTGCGGCCCAGCATGGCACGGCCCCGGCGGGCCGGGAACGCAGAAGCACCGCGCCCGGGCTGCGGGGCGGCGGTGCCGGTGGGTGGGTGCGGTTACTTGCTGGCAGTGGCGCTCGCGAGGGGGCCGTGTTCGACGGTCTCCACGGTGGCGCCGACGCCCAGGGTGCCGAGGGCGATGGAGGCGAGGACGGCGGTGCAGGCGAGGAGGCGGCGGTGCCGCCGGGGCATCGGGAAGCGCGGTTCCTGGTAGGGCGCCTGAGGGCTGGCGTTCATGACAGGGAGGTTTCCAGGGCGGCGTGAACGGTCGGTACGCGCGGGTGAAGTCCGGACGGGGGTTGGGCGTCGGTTGGCCGCGTACGCCCCACCCCCGGCGAGCGGGGCGTACGCCCTGGTCAGCGCTGTGGGCTCCGGTCGCCGACGGCGACCCGGACGGCGTCCCGCAGGCCGTGCCGGGGGTGGAGCCGGGAGGGGCCGGCGTCCGGGTCCGCGCGGAGTTCCTCGACCGGGTGGACGCGCAACAGCGTCACGGCGACGAACGGTCGGTTCCGCGGGTGGCGGGAGGGCTCGCCGGGGAGGTGTCGGGTGGGGCGCCGGTGACGCACGGGGCGCCGGGCGCGGCCCGATCGCCGCCGCCGTGGTCACGTAGCGCGTCGGAGCGCCTACGCTGAGACCACGGAGTGCGGTTCGGACACCGTACGAACGCCCTCCGCCGCCGGGGCGCTCGCCGTGCCCGCGTCGGCCGCGCCGGTGTTGCCCCGGGCCGGGTGGCCGCCGAGGAGGTGTCAGGCTCCATGTCCGGAAACGCCGCGTCCGGAAGCGTCGAGTCCGCCGCTGTCGTGCCTACCGCTGCCGCGTCCACCGCTGCCCTGTCCGACCGCGCCGGGCCCGCCGACGCCCCGTCCGGGATCGTCAAGCCGCTGCCCGCCGAGTGGTTCGTCCCGCACGGCACCAACGCCGAGATGCGCTGGGACGCCCTGCGCGAGGCCGACGGCTCGGCCGCCGTCGGCCGGCACGTGCCGGTGGAGCGGTTCTTCGTCCGCAACCACACCGGCACCCCATTGATCGACCCCGAGGCCTGGCGGCTGCGGCTGTTCGGCAGCGGCCTGCGCGGTGCCCCGACGACCGACCGGCCGGTGGAGTTCGACCTGGCGGGCCTGCGGGCGCTGCCGGAGACCCGGATCAGTGCCGTGATCGAGTGTGCCGGGAACGGCCGTGACTACTTCCGCCGCCAGCAGGGCGACCGCGTTCCGGGCACGCCGTGGACGCTCGGCGGGATCGGCTCGGCGGCCTGGTGCGGCGTCCGGCTGGCGGAGGTGCTGCGGGCGGCCGGGCTGACCGGGGAGGCGGTCGACGTGCTGCCGACGGGCCTCGACGCGGACTACGTGGTCGACGGCGTCAACCACGGCCCGGTGCGCCGCCCGCTGCCCGTCGCCAAGGCGCTGGACGACGCGCTGCTCGCCTACGAGATGAACGGCGAGCCGCTGACCCCGGATCACGGTGCGCCGCTGCGGCTGGTGGTGCCCGGCTGGGTGGGGATCGCCTCGATCAAGTGGGTCGGCACCATCGAGGTCGCCGACCATCCGCTCCACTCGCCGTGGAACACCGACTTCTACCGGATGTTCGGCCCCGGGTACCCGCCCGGCGGTGGCGAGCCGCTCACGACGCAGGTGGTCCGGAGCGCGTTCGAACTCGCCCCGGGCGCGGTGCTGGAGGCGGGCCGCGGCCACCGGTTGCACGGGCGCTCGTGGTCCGGCGAGGCGGCGGTGCGCCGGGTCGAGGTGAGCACCGACGGCGGCCGGACCTGGCGGCGCGCCGCGCTGCAGGGCGGTTCGCACGCCGACGACTGGGCGCGCTGGAGCATCGACTGGCGTCCCGAGCGGCCCGGCCGGTACGAGCTGCGCGCCCGCGCGACGGACCGCCGGGGCAACGGCCAGCCCGAGCGGGCGGTGTTCAACCGGGAGGGCTACCTGTTCGGCGCGGTGGTGGCCCACCCGGTGACGGTGGTCTGACGCGGCCCCGGGGCCGGCGGTCCGGACCCGCCTGAGGGTCGGCCGGCGGCCCGGATCCGCCCGGGTTCAGCCGGCGGGCTGGACCTCGTACGGGGCCGGGTACCGGGTCTCGTACGGGGTCAGCACCAGCCGCACCACGTCCTCCAGCCGCCGTCTGGCGTCCCCGAGGGTGGTGCGGCCGGTCACCCAGGCGGTCAGCTCGCCCTGCCAGGCGTGGGCGACGATGTGCCGCACCAGGTCGCTGGACGCGGCCGGCACCTCGGCCGTCACCGCCTGCAGGGCGGTGCTGTCGGCCCGGGCCATGCCCTGGAGCGCCTCGCTGGCGAACGGGTCGGTGGAGGCGGCCACGGACACCCGTAGCCGGGCGAGTTCCGGCTGCCGCTGGTAGGCCCGCATCCCGCCCCGGACGAACCGGACCGCCCGGTCGGTGTCGCCCAGCCCGGCCCGGGGCCCGCGCAGCTCGGCCACCAGGTCGGTCAGCAGCAGGCGGTGCCACTCGGCGATCGCCGCCGCCAGGAGGTGGTCCTTGGAGGAGAAGTAGCGGTACGCCGTCCCCAGGGCGACTCCGGACCGCTCGCAGACCTGCTTCATCTGCAGCCGCTCGACGCCGATCTCGTTCACCAGGGCGAGCGCGGCCGCGATCAGGCTTTCGCGGCGTTCGAGCTGACGCGGAGACATCGCCTCCACCGGCCGTGGTGACAGGTCAACCTTGGTCACCCGCACCATGATACGGGCCGGGGCCGCTCAGGAGTATGACGCCGACCGGCCCCCTTGCGTTCGCCCGTGGGTCACCGGGGTGCGGAAGGGCTACCCCTGCCGTCGGATCAGCGCCTCCTGGACGGCCGAGGCGACCAGGCGGCCGTCCCGGTCGTAGAACTCGCCGAGTGCCAGGCCCCGCCCGTCGGAGGAGGACGGGCTGCGCTGGGCGAACAGCAGCCACTCGTCGGCCCGGAACGGGCGGTGGAACCACATCGCGTGGTCCAGCGAGGCCATCAGCAGGGTGGGCGGCTCGGTGCGCTGGAAGAAGTTCGGCTGCTCGTCCAGCCCGGCGGTGGAGGCCAGGGTGAGGTCGGACAGGTAGGCGAGCGCGGCGGCGTGCAGCAGCGGGTCGCCGTCCGGCAGCGGGGAGGCGGTGCGCATCCAGACGAACTGCTGGAGCAGGCCGGGGACGGCCGGCGGGAGGCCGGGGGAGTGCGGCGGCACGAAGCGCACGTCGAGGTCGCGGAAGCCGCCGCTGGCGGCGACCATCCTGCGGACCTCCTCCGGTGCGTCGGCGACGGAGTCCGGCAGGGACTCCGGGGCGGGCAGCGGCGGCACCTCGCGGTGGCGGTCGGGGCCGGGCTCGGGGTGCTTGAGGGAGACGGAGAGCGAGAAGATCTCGTTCCGCTTCTGCATCGCCGTCACCCGGCGGGTGGTGTACGAGACGCCCTCGCGCACCCGCTCGACCACGTAGTCGATGGGCCGGGCCGGGGAGCCCGGCAGCAGGAAGTAGCCGTGCAGCGAGTGCACCGGGCGCCGGTCCTCGCAGGTGCGCCCGGCGGCGACGAGCGCCTGCGCGGCGACGTGGCCGCCGAAGGCGCGCATCGGGGCGCCGGCGTGGCAGTAGCCCCGAAACGTGTTCTCGTCCAGCTGCTCCAGCTGCAGCAGCTCGGCGAACGGTGAGGCGGGGCGGGCGTCCCGGGCGGCCAGGACGGGTGGTTCGGTCAGGTCGGTCACGAGGTCATAGTGGCAGAAGCCAACCGTGTCGCGGTGTGACGTGGGTAACGCTTCCGGGGGTGGGCCGCTTCGTAGAACACGTTTCAGTCCCGCGATGTCCCCGAGGAGCCCCGAGGAGCCCCGAGGAGCCCCGGGGGCCCCGGGGGAGCGTCCCGGGGAGTTCCGACCCGGCGGCCGCACGGCGACGGGCGCGCTCGGACGGCTGCGCCTCGTCGTCCGCAGGCCGTCAGCTGAACTCCGTCACCTCCTCGCGGACCTCGGCCGGCTCCCGAGCCGCCCCGGCCGCGGGCTCCCGCGTCCCGGCCGGCGGCTCGACGCCGGCGCGGGCGACGGCGCGCCACCAGAGGCGCAGGGCGGGCGGGTCGGCGGGCTCGAAGGGCTTGCCGGGCCTGGGCACCGCGAGGCGGGCGCCGAGCGTCCGGGCGGCGGTGACCACCCGTTCGGCGGGTTCGTCCCAGGGGTGCAGCGCGAGGTTGAAGGTGCACCAGTGGATCGGCAGCAGCAGCGCACCGCCCAGGTCCAGGTGCGCCCGGACGCCCTCCTCGGGCGTCATGTGCACCTCGGGCCAGAAGTCGCTGTACGCGCCGACCTGCATCATCGTCGCGTCGAACGGGCCGAGTCGGCGGCCGATCTCGGCGAAGCCGGGGAAGTAGCCGGTGTCCCCGCTGTGGAAGATCCGGTGCCCGCCGCCGGACACCACCCAGGAGGCCCACAGGAACAGCGAGCTGGTGCGCGGGCCGCGGCTGCAGTAGTGGCGGGCGGGCGTGGCGGTCAGGGTCAGCCCGGCGACCTCGGCCGACTCCCACCAGTCCAGCTCGACGATCCGTCCGGCCGGCACGCCCCAGTGCTCCAGGTGGGCCCCGACCCCGAGCGGGACGGCGAACACCGCCTCCGTCCCGATCAGCGCCCGGACGGTGGCCATGTCCAGGTGGTCGTAGTGGTCGTGGGAGACCACGACGACGTCCACCGGGCCGAGTTCGGACAGCGGCAGCGGTACCGGGTGCAGCCGCTTGGGGCCGGTCCAGGCGAACGGGGAGCAGCGCTCGCCCCAGACCGGGTCGATCAGTACGCGCCGCCCGCCGATCTCGGCGAGCGCGGTGGCGTGGCCCAGCCAGGTCAACCGCAGCCCGGACGCGGGCGGTGCGGCCAGGTCGTCCGGGAGCAAACGGTGCACCGGGACGGCGGCGGCCGGGAACCGGCGGGTCTTGTCCCCGGTCAGCTGGGCGCGGGTGATCTCCAGCGGGCTGCGCTCGTACACCAGCCGGCGGGTCGGCACCGGGTTGCGGAAGGCGCCGTCGGCGAACTGCGGGGAGCGGCGGATCCGCGCCAGCCGCTCGCCCCGGGGGTCGGCGCCGAAGGCGTC
This sequence comes from Kitasatospora sp. NPDC059577, assembly GCF_042735475.1. Lineage (NCBI taxonomy): Bacteria > Bacillati > Actinomycetota > Actinomycetes > Kitasatosporales > Streptomycetaceae > Kitasatospora > Kitasatospora sp. NPDC059577. The sequence goes on from NZ_JBHWBZ010000086.1 coordinate 25,260, forward strand.
GGTCCGGACCCGGTGCCAGGCGGCCCGGGGCAGCCCGGCCAGGCCGGGGACGGCACGGTCGGCGGCGGGGCCGGCGGACGGCGGGGCGAGCTGCGAGGCCAGACCGGCGAGGCGGGAGAACCACGGGGCGGGGCGGGGCACGGCTCCTCCAAGGACGGTCACGGCTACCGGGCATGCCCGGGGCGCGCACCGCGGCGACGTCCGAGGTCACTGCGCGCGGCCGGGGTCACTGCGATGCGACAACCATCTCGTCGGAGGTTACTCGCCGTGGGCCGTCCGGACCTGGTGGAGGGCCCGGCACGGTCCAATCGGCGTACCCGGGCCCTTCCCGGTCAGGCGTAGAAGCGGGTGATCGTCTCCGCGACGCAGTGCGGCTTGGCGCTCTGCCCGCTCGTGATGGTGAAGCGCACCACCGCCTGGACGCCGCCGGGCACCTCGGTGGCCGAGACCAGCTCGGCGGTGGCCCGGATCGCCGTGCCGACCGGCACCGGAGCCGGGAAGCGGACCTTCTCCGAGCCGTAGTTCAGCGCCATCCGCACGCCCTCGACGGCGTAGCACTCCTTCGCGAGCACCGGGATCATCGACTGGGTCAGGTAGCCGTGCGCGATGGTCGAGCCGAACTGGCTCTCCTTGGCCCGCTCCGGGTCGACGTGGATCCACTGGTGGTCGCCGGTCGCCTCGGCGAACAGGTCGATCTGCCGCTGCTCGATGGTGTGCCACTCGCTGGTGCCCAGTTCGGTGCCGACGGCGGCGGTCAGCTCGGCGAGGGAGGCGAAGGTCGTCACGGGTGCGCTCCTGGTGGGGGGACGGGCCCGGGGAGGGGCCAGGACGCCGGAAGCGTATGCCTACCCATCGGTATCTGTCAGGAGCCCGGGGCGGACGCCGGAGCCCGGGGCGGACGCCGGGGCCCGGCGAGGGCGGGACTCACGGCCGCAGCGCGACGCGTCCCGCGGCGCCCACCCCGGTCGGGAACAGCCGCCGGCCGCTGACCAGCTCCGGCACCAGGGCGACGAACAGCGGCTCCGGGTCGCCCACCCACGGCCGCAGGCCGGAGCGCAGCACCCGCCGCACCTGCTCGGAGTCGCGCACCACGTCGGCCCGTCCGTGCACCAGCACGCTCCACCCGGTGCGGGTGACCGGGTCCAGCAGGTCGGCCTGGAAGGCCACCACCGTGCCGTCGAGCCCGCGCGCGGTGGCACTTCCCCGGCGCACGGCGAGCACCAACCGCCCGTCCAGGACCTCGAAGGAGACCGGCAGCACGGCCGGCAGTGCGTGCTCGGTGTACACGACGCGCCCGACGGGCACGGTGCTGAGCAGTCGCAGGCACTCGGCCTCGCTCAGGGTCTCCACACGGTCCTCAGGCTCCATGCGTCCGATCGTCCTCGGTCGGCGCACGCGTCGATAGGGCCCATGGTCCCTGAGCGGACGGGTCGGGAGCCCCGTCGGCGGCCGCCCGGGGCGATAGCCTGCCCGGCGGCGGAACGGTGACGCGAACCCGGACGGTGCGGCCGGCGGTGACGCGGACGGCGGCCCGCCCGCGAAGCGCGCGGCGGGCGGACCACAGTGGCGGGCGGCGGTCCCGGGTGCGCCGGGGCCGGCCAGGAGGGGGGACAGATGGCGGGCGGGGTCGATCTGGTGGTGATCGGGGCGGACGGCGGGCCCGACCGGGCCTTCGGCGGTGCGGCGCTCGCACCGGAGGGCGCCGGACTGCTGGCCGGGGTGCTGCCCGGGATGTTCTTCGACACCGGCGTGGCCGGCTGCCGGGTCGTCACGGCGCCGCCGGACGCGGACGCCAACGCGATGCTCACCGCCGTCCGGGACGCCGCCCAGCACCCCGGACGCTGGCTGGTGGTCTGTCTGGTCGGCCAGCTGGTGGCCGACCCGCGCGGGCGCCGGCTCGCCCTGGTCACCGGCGGCAGCACCCCCGACAACGCCTACCGCCGGGGCCTGGCCTGGGACTGGGTGGTCAGCGCGATGGTGCACGGCGACCAGGAGGAGGCGCTGCTGCTGGTCGACGCGGTGGCCGACCGGGACACCTGGGCGGCGACGGAACGCGGCGGCGAGGACAGCGCGGGCGAACTGCTGAGTTATTCGCGCGTCCCGCTGTGGGGCCGGATCGGGCGCTACGCCCCGGGCAGACGCGGCCGGGACGCCGTACTGCCGGGCGGTGCGGGCTCGTTCAGCCGGGCCCTGACCACCGTCCTGCGGGAGGGCGTCCCGGGTGTCCCCGCGGCCGTCGCACCGCTGGACCTCCAGCCCGCCGTGGCGGCGCTGACGGACGGGGCGGAGTCGGCCGGTAGTTCGGGTGCGCCGGGCGCGCGCCTGCTCGTTCCGCCGCACGGCGGGCGCCTGTTGATGCGCAATCGGGCCGCGGTTCGGGGCGCATTGGCCGGATTGTCGCTTTCCGAAGAACTGTTGGCTGTTCTGTGGCGGGAAAGTGCCCCGACGGAACCGCCTTCCGCGTAAGGTCAGGGGGCCTGAGGTGTTGCCGTGATGGGGTGGGTTGGCGAAGAATCGATCCCCAGCGGAAAGACCGGCGGGACAGCGGAATTCTTCTGGCGGCCGTGGATCACGGATCGGGTCGGTCGCGATCGAGGTGGGCGATGCGGCAGCGCGGAAATGTGTTGCGCCCTGGGGCGGTTGGGGTCGGTGGGGCGGTTCTGGTGTTGCTGCTCGGGGCTTGTGCGAGCGGTGGTTCCGGCGGTTCCGTCGATCACCTCGGGACGACGGCGCCCACCGTTGCGGGAGCGGCTCCGGTAACTCCTTCGGGTGGTTCGTCAAACGCCTCCATCGCGCCGACCGACGGCCCGGAAGGAGCGATGGGCCGGCTCGCCCTGAAGGCTTATCAGGACTGGTGGCAGGCGCAGACCGAGGCTTTCGCCCGTACGGATTCGGACGGATTCACGCTGGAGTCGTACTCCTCCGGGCGCGCACTGTCGGACACCCTCGTCGGCCTCCGCCAACTGCACGACGCGAAACTGGTGATGATCGGAACACCGCGCAATTCCGCGGTGGTCAAGGCCATTGATCTCCAGGCCGATCCGCAGACCGCCGTGATCGAGGACTGCGTCGACGTGTCCGACTGGCACCGCGTCGACGCCGTCACGCGGGCCGCGAAGGACCCGGCCCAGCGGTTGAACCGCTACCCGGCGACGGCGTCCCTGCGCTGGTTCCAAGCACGTTGGCTGATCTACGACTTCAAGCGGGAGGTGGACCGGACATGCTGAACGAGCGGAACAGACGTCATCGGGCCCGGCGATTCGCGATCCTCGCACCGTTGTCCGCCGGGTTACTGCTGTCCTCGGGACTGACGGCGTCGGCGGACGAACCACCGATCGGGGGCGCCGAGCAGTGCGCCCCCGACAAGATCTGTTCGGACGTCCACACCGGCGGCAGCACCCCCAAGCCCGGGTCCACCCAGTCCGGCGGCGGCACCAATTCCTCCGACGGCCCGCTGGTGTGCAGCTACCACGGGGTGGAGTGGGCCTGCCACGACCCGGAACGCGGCTGGTTCAACAGCGACGTGGGCTGCTACTTCAAGGTGCAGGACCCGCAGCCGCCCGAGGGGGCACCCGAGTGGGACGGGCACAAGTCCAGCGAAGGCACGATCTACACCAAGATCTGCCCGCAGACCGGCGGCGGCACGGACGGCGTCCAGAGCGTGTTCGAGTCCCAGGCGCCGGCCGGACCGCCGGTGCTGAACCTGGCGGCCATCGGCCTCAGCCTCGCCCACGAGATGAAGTTCCCGAAGCCCGCCGCGGGCGTCGCGCCCAAGGTCACGGCCGTGGTCAAGGCGCCGGTCTGGCTCTGGCTGGACGGCGTCAAGGCGCCCGAGCCGAAGACGCTCGCGGTGCCCGGCGCCTCGGTCACCGTCACGCCCGTGCTGAAGAACGTGACCTGGACCTTCGACAAGGGCGTCGGCGTGACCTGCGACAAGCCCGGGACGCCGTACGACCCGAAGTACGGCGCCGCCAAGTCCCCGGACTGCGGGTACGAGTTCGCCGTCGGCTCGGGCACCAGGAAGGACGGGGTCTTCGCCGGCACCGTGACGGCGAACTGGCAGGGCCACGTCGTCGTGACCGGGCCGAACGCCAAGACCTTCGACGTCGACATCCCGCAGTCCGCGGACTTCACGCTCAAGGTCGCCGAGATGCAGGTCCTCAACTGACCCCGCCACGACGGCGATTCGACCACTGACGATCCAGAGACGAACGAGGGAAGGGCGGAACCCGGTGGAGAACCGTACATTCGCGACGCCGGGATCCGGCACACCCGCGGGCGCCGGGGCGTCCGTGGCGCTCCCGGAGCAGCAGGAGCAGGGCGGCGGCCCGGGCAAGGGCCGGGGGCGCGCGGTCCCGCACGCCCCCGGGCGGACCATGCGGGCGAGGCGACGGCGCCCGGCGGTGCTGGCGATGGCGGTCGCCCTGATCGCGGCCGGCGGGCTGGGCGGGGCCGTCCTCTACAACAGCACCGGCCAGCGGGTCGCCGTGCTGGCCCTCGCCCGGGACGTGCCGTGGGGTCAGGTGATCACCGAGGACGACCTGGTGGTGGCCCGGATCGCGGGCGACCCGGCGCTGCACCCGGTGTCGGCCCAGGACCGGACGAAGGCGATCGGCATGCGGGCCGCCACCGACCTCAAGCGCGGCGCCATGCTCACCAGTGGCGACCTGGCCCAGGGCCTCACCGTGCAGCCCGGCCAGATCGTGGTCGGGGTGTCCGCCAAGCGCAGCCAGCTCCCCGCCAGCCGGCTCCAGCCCGGGGTGCAGCTGGTGGTGGTCTCCACGCCCGACAACGGGCGGGCCGACTCGCTGCCCGCGACGGTGATCACCGTCGGCCGGGTCGACACCGACGGCAGCCAGGTGATCGACGTCGCGGTCGGCACGGCGGACGGGCCCCGGCTGGCGCAGTGGGTGGCGAGCGGACGGATCCAGGT
>NZ_JBHWBZ010000087.1:0-30184 GCF_042735475.1 Kitasatospora sp. NPDC059577
CCCCTGCCGCGCGGGCGCGCGCCCCCGCGCCCCCGCCGGCGCGCCGCGGGGGGGGGCGCCGCCCCCGCCCCCCCCCCCCCCCGCCCCCCGGGCGGTTCGTCGTCCGCCCGGCTCAGCGCGAGGCGCGCAGCTCCGGCAGCTGGATCAGCTCGGTCTCGTCCTCCGGCGTCAGGTCCACCACGGTCGGCCCGTCCTGCTGCGACCCGTCCGACTGCGCCCGCTCGGCCGCCTGCGGCTCCCGCGCCTCCCCCCGCACCGCGGCCGACTCCGCCGCCCGGGCCTCGGCCTCGGCCTTAGCAGCCACCGCCTCGTCGCCCACCACGTCCGCCAGGTCCGTCCGCTCCCCCAGCTCGGCGACGCTGCCCACCGCCGGCGCCGGGGCCGCCGGGCGCACCGGCGCGCCCGAACCGCGACCGAAGAAGCTGAAGCCCTGCCCGCGCACCTGCCCGGACTGCACCGGCCGCGGTCGGTGCCGCTCCGCCGGTACGGGCGCCGCGGCCGGAACGGCCTGCGTCCCGCCGAGCTGACCGACCGTCGCCGTCAGCGCCGGGCGCACCGGCGCGGGCCGCACCGGCGACTCCGCCTCCGGCGCGGGGGCCGGCGCGGGGGCCGGGGCGGGCACCGCGGGCGCCACCGGGGCGGGCACCGACGAGGGTGCGGCCACCGGTGCGGCCTGGGCGACCGGGGCGGTGCGCGCCCGCAGCGCGACCTCGGCACCCGCCGTACGGGCCCGCCGCTCCTCCTGCTCGGCCGCGCGGCGCTCCAGCAGCCGCAGCACGGCCGCCGCGCGCACGTACGCGGCCGGACTGGCCGGGTACTTGGGACGGCTCGCGGCGAGCGCCCGCTGGGCCGCCTCGGCCTCCTTGAGCGCCTGCTCGGCCACCGTCACGGCCCGCTCCCGCAGCAGCCGGGCGATCTCGGTCTCCGCCTTCGCCAGGCGCGACTTCTCCGCCGTCAGCCGCCGCCCGAACCGGGTGGCCCGCTCCTCGGCGACCTCCGCCGCGTACTCGGCCTCCGCCAGCTGCTCCTCGAACCGCTCCTCGGCCCGCATGCGCTGCGCCGCGGACATCTCGGCGGCCGCCCGGGCCGCCTTGTCCCGCTGACGCAGCAACAGCGCGAAGCCGAGCGTCGCGATCAGCGCCGCGATGCCCACCGAGCGCACCAGGATGGTGTCCTGACTGAAAAGCAGAGCGGCCAGAGCGGCTACCAGCAGTACGCCGGCGGCGGTGGGGGGAAACACCCGGCCGAGGACGGAGGAATGACGGTGGCGTCCGCGAGACATGCCAAGAAACTAGCGTGCGAATTGGGGCTCTGTCAGCCCAGGGTCCCCTTCCGCCCTTGACAGGGGGCGGTTTTTACCGCACGTGCCCGGGTTTTCACTCAAGATCACGAAAAGGGACCTGCTCAGCGGTGGGAAGCCGCCGGACCACTAGGACCGTCGTGGTTCTCCGGCAACTTGCAGACGTGCTGGAGCCAGAGCGCCGCGGCGATCACCGCGACCCCCGCCAGCACCGCGAACCCGGCCGTGACGGCCTGGTCCTTGCGGGCCGACACGTCCAGCTCCCCCAGCAGGTAGATCCCGGCGCCCGCGTAGATGCCGGTGACCACCGCCGAGACCAGCGCGCTGGCCTGCCCCAGCACCAGCGCCCGGGCCGCCAGCAGCGGGTCGACGCCCTTGGCGCCGGGCTGGCGCTCGCGCACCGCCTTCAGCCGGGACCGCAGCGACAGCGCGGTCGCCAGCAGGATCACCGCCACCGCCGCCAGCACCACCGGCGCCGCGCCCGGCACCGCCGGCAGCGTGTCCAGGGAGGCCCACAGCTTGGAGCCGGCCCAGGACAGCGCCGTCGTGGCGGCGGTGATGCCGATCAGCAGACGGAGGCGAAGCAGCTTCACTCGGAGGAGGTCCTTCCCGGGGTACCAGAACGGCCGGCCGCCCGGTGACCCGGCGGGGCGGCGCCAGGCCACCGTACCGGGCCCGGCCGGGCGGACACCCGCGCGAACGGCGGACACCTACTGGTACGGCCGGGCCCCCGGTCGAGTTCCCCGACCAACGACCCCGGGGACTACTCCGGCAGCGTCAGCCGGATGTCCTCGCGGCGGATCACGCCCTGCGCGCCCGGGCCGCCGAGCGCGTCCAGCAGCACGTCGACCCGCCCGCGCCCGGGCACCTCGGCCTCCGGCTGCGCGTCCAGCCAGGGGGCCAGCACGAAGGCCCGCTCGTGCGAGCGGGGGTGCGGCAGCAGCAGCTGCGGGTCGTCGCTGACCTCGCCCTCGTAGGCCAGGATGTCGACGTCCAGGGTGCGCGGGCCCCAGTGCACGGTCCGCACCCGCCCGAAGGCGTCCTCGATCGCGTTGCCGCGCTCCAGCAGGTCCCGCGGGGGGAGCGAGGTCCGCAGCACGACGACCGCGTTGTAGTAGTTGGGCTGTTCCTCGGGGCCGCCGACGGCCTCGGTCTCGTAGACCGCGGAGACGGCCTTGATCTTCAGCCCCGGGGTGTCGGCGAGCGCGTCGACGGCGCCCTGCAGAGTGTCCAGCCGGTTGCCCAGGTTGCTGCCGAGCGCGATCACCGCGCAGCGCTGGCTGTGCAGGGTGGTGTCGGCGGAGTCCACCCGGCTCTCCAGGTCGAACGCGTTCGGCGTGGCGGTCGGGTCGCTGGTGCTCATGCGCCCGCCTCGTTTCGCTCGGCAGAGGCATTCGCCCGTGCGTGCCTCTTGGTCATTCGCTCGCTTCGCTCACTCATCGGGGATAGTCCTCTACATCGAGTACCGGGCGCGCAGCGGCAGTCATGCGCGGCCCCGGTGGATGGTCACGGTCACGTCGTCGAACGGCACGGTGATCGGGGCGTCCGGCTTGTGCACGGTGACCTCGACCTCCTCGACCGCTTCGTGCTTGAGGCACTGGTCGGCGATGCGCTGGGCCAGGGTCTCGATCAGGTCGACCGGCTCCCCGGCGATGATCGCGGTGACCTCCTCGGCCACGATGCCGTAGTGCGCCGTGCGGGTGAGGTCGTCTCCGGACGCGGCGGGGCGGGTGTCCAGGTACAGCACGAGGTCGACCACGAAGGTCTGGCCCTCGACGCGCTCGCGCTCGAAGACGCCGTGGTGGCCCCGGGCTCGCAGCCCCCGCAGGGTGACGCGGTCCAGCAAACGAATCACTGCTCCCAGTCGGACGGGCCCCACCCGGAGAAAGGCATGGACGGGCAGGGCGAAGGCGGGCAGCACGCCCGCCACTCCGTTTCGAATCTACCCGTGAGCACGGACAACGCCTGACCGTCCTACCCGGCAGGAAACGACGCCACGCGCACCTGAACGGCGATTGACGTGAACGTTCGGTGACCACTCGGGAATTCCCCGGAGGCGCACCGCCACCGCATTTGCGCAGTTGCCGGAATCAGTCCTCGTCGTCCTCGTCGCCGCTGGTCAGAACGGGTGAACCGTGGTGGGACCAGAGCTTCCACCCGGCCGGGGTACGACGGAACAGATTGGTCGACACGACCTTTCCGCCGACCAGCGGTCCGAGTTCGCCCTCCTCCTCCGCCTCGCCGCCGGACAGGATGTTCTCGGTGCACGTGACAAGGGCCACATCACCGTGGACCTCGGCCTCGACGTCGGTCAGGAAGAACTGGATGTACTCCGTGTTCATCATGATCAGCATGTACGAACGGGTCACCTGGGCCCGTCCGCGCAGCACCGGCCAGCCGGGGTGCACGCACACCACGCCGCCCTTGTCGTCGGCGTCCGCGGCCCCCAGCCAGGCCTCCTCGACCGCCTCCAGGTCCCCCCGTTCCAGCGCCTCGTAGAGTGCCCGGTTCGCCGCCAGCACGGCCTCCAGGTCCGCCTCGCGGGCCCGTCCGGCCGTGCCACCGCTCAACCTGCCGTCACCTGTCACAGACCCTCCCTCACCCCAACCGCGCCGCGCGCTGCCATGCCGCGACCACCCGGACGGCGTCCGCCGTGCCGGACACGTCGTGCACCCGCACCGCCCAGGCTCCGGCCCGGGCCGACAGCACCGACACCGCGGCCGTCGCGTCGTCGCGCTCCCGGGCCGGGCGCAGTTCCCCGGTTGCCGGGTCGGCGAGCAGCGTACCCAGGAACCGCTTGCGCGAAGCGGCCACGAGGACGGGACGGCCGAGCGCGGTGAGCGCGTCCAGCCGTCCGAGCAGCGCCCAGTTGTGCTCGGGGGTCTTGGCGAAGCCGAGCCCCGGGTCGAGGATCAGCTGGTCCTCCTTGACCCCGGCGGCCAGCAGCGCGTCCACCCGGTCGGTCAGCTCGGCGACGACGTCCCGCACCACGTCGTCGTAGACGGCCAGCCGCTGCATGTCGGCGGACTGCCCGCGCCAGTGCATCACCACGAAGGGCGCTCCGGTCTCGGCGACCACCCGGGCCATCGCCGGGTCCGCCAGCCCGCCGGAGACGTCGTTGACGACCACCGCGCCGGCCTCCACGGCCCGCTCGGCGACCGAGGCCCGCATGGTGTCGACGGAGACCATCACTCCGGCGTCGGCGAGCTCGCGCACCACCGGGACCACCCGGCGCAGCTCCTCCTCCTCGGGCACCCGCTGCGAGCCGGGCCGGGTGGACTCGCCACCGACGTCCACCAGGTCCGCGCCGCGGGCGCGCAGGGCCAGCCCGTGCGCGATCGCCTTGGCGGGGTCGTGCCAGAGCCCGCCGTCGGAGAAGGAGTCGGGCGTGACGTTGACCACGCCCATGACGGCGCAGCGTTCCAGTCGCGGCAGACCGGCCGGGAGGGAGAAGGACGGCGAATCGCTCATGCTGTCCATTATCGAACGCGCCGAAAACGAACGGAGCCCCCGCCGGGGAATCCCGGCGGGGGCGCTGTCCGGAGCACCGGAGCCACTCAGGCGGCCTCGGTGACCTCGCGGGTCGACGGGACCGGCATCAGGCCCTGGCGCTGGCGCCTGCGGCCGAAGCGCGGCATGCCGAGGGTGATGAAGGCCTCCGCCTGCATCGCGGCGAAGCCGATCCGCGGCAGGTCCCGGGTGTTCGGGAAGACCAGGAAGCGCGGCTCCCACTCGGGCTGGAACTTGGCGTTGAACTTGTACAGCGACTCGATCTGGAACCAGCGCGACAGGAACACCAGCAGTCCGCGCCAGGCGCGCAGCACCGGGCCCGCGCCGATCCGCTCGCCGCGGGCCAGTGCCGAGCGGAACATCGCGAAGTTGAGCGACACCCGGCGGACGCCCAGCGCGGGCACCGCCTGCAGGGCGGCGACGATCAGCAGCTCGTTCAGGCCGGGGTCGGCGGCGCGGTCGCGGCGCATCAGCTCCAGCGAGATGCCGTCCGGCCCCCAGGGCACGAAGTGCAGCACGGCCTTCAGGTCGTCGCCGCCCTCGCCCTCCTCCGGCTCCTTGTGGGCGGTGACCACCACGCAGTCGTCGTCCAGCGGGTCGCCGAAGCGGCCCAGCGCCATCGAGAAGCCGCGCTCGGTGTCGGTCCCGCGCCAGCGGGCGGCGGCGTCGGCGATCCGGTACTTCTCCTCGGCGGTGAGCTCGGAGACCCGGCGCACCTTGCAGGAGTAGCCGTTGCGCTCGATGCGCTTGACCATCTGCCGGACGTTGCGCATGGCGCGGCCGGCGAGCGAGAAGGCGGCGGTGTCGACGATCGCCTCGTCGCCCAGCTCCAGCGCGTCCAGGCCCGCCTCCCGGGTCCAGACCTCGCCGCCGACCTCGCTGCAGCCCATCACGGCCGGCACCCAGGCGTGCTCGCGCGCCTCGGTCATGAACACCTTGATCGCGCCCGGCCAGGCCTCGACGTCGCCGACCGGGTCGCCCGAGGCCAGCATCACGCCGGAGACCACCCGGTAGGAGATCGCGGCCTTGCCGGTGGGCGAGAACAGCACGCTCTTGTCGCGGCGCAGCGCGAAGTAGCCCAGCGAGTCGCGCTCGCCGTGCCGCGCCAGCAGCGCGCGGACCTTCTCCTCGTCCTCCTCGGTGAGCTCGGGCTTGGGCTTGCCCGGGCGCAGCGCCAGGTAGGCGGTGGTGAAGGCGGTCAGCAGGCCCAGCCCGCCCAGCAGGTAGGCGACCAGGTCGGACATCCGGATGTTGGTGTAGCGGACCGGGCCCTCGAAGCCGAACAGCCCGTACCCGACGTGCTCCAGGCGCTCGGCCAGACCCGGGTGCCCGATCTCGTACTTGGACCGGGTGCTCACGATCAGCAGGCCGAGCAGCACGCTGAGGACGCCCATGACGACCAGGTTGGCCACCGCCCGCCAGCGGGTGCGCGGGTCGGCCTTGGCGTAGAACTCGCGCCGGTGCAGCAGCATCACCGCGAGGACCGCCAGCGACACGACCGCCGGACCGATCTGGTGCCACCGCACGATGTGCAGCGCCGCGCTGACCGGCAGCAGCACGCAGACCACCCGCCAGGCCCGCCGCTTGCGCCGGCGCAGCGCGTGGGCGAGCGGCACCAGCAGGATGCCGACCATCAGCGTGCCGACCGCGGCCAGGCTGGTGGTGCCGCCGGGCAGCTGCCCGGCGAAGCTGTGCACCCTGGTGTGCCGGAGCTTGGGGAACACCGCGCTGGCGATGTCCAGCAGCCCGATCAGCAGACAGGCGTAGCCGACCGCGCCCGGGAGCCAGGCCCTCGGCACAGCGGCTGCCTGGGTACGCAGCGTCTGCAGGCCGCGGCGACGGCGCGGCGGCTGCTCGGGGCTCGGCTCAACGGACACGGGAACGCTCATGGAAGCTCAGCGTAGAGGCTGCGGTGCGGTGTCCGGTCACTCCGGGGGAGGACGCGTGATGGACCTTCATGCCTATTCCTTCATCAGGCAATGCGCATACCAAGGATCCGGAAACGGTCGGTAAACCGGGGCCGTGGACACGCTGCGGGGTTGAGCCGGTGGCGGGAGTCGGGGGAACGCCGCAGCGTGGCGCGGCAGGACCCCCCGGGACGCGTTACGTACGGTGGACGCCGCATTCTAGGGTGCCGGTTGCCTGCGACTTCCCCCGCCCTCCCGGCCCCCTCCCGGGCGCCCGGACAGCCTAGCTGCGGTGGCCCCACCTGACGGGCCGCCAGACGATGAGCCTGCCCCGACAGTGTCCCACCGGAAGGCCGACCGCATGGAACTGACCAGCGACGCACTGATGAACTCGCTGCTCGCACTCGGAACCGCGGCCCTGGTCACCACCCTGTGGGTCTGGCCCCGGCTGGGCCGGCAGCGGCCGCTGCCGGTGCTCGGCCGGATCGGCCTGCTGACGGTCGTTCAAGTGTCGATCGTGGCCGTGCTCGCGCTGTCGGTGAACAACTCGTTCGGGTTCTACACCTCCTGGGACGACCTGCTCGGCCACAGCGGCGCCAAGCTCGCGCTGACCAGCAACGAGAACCACAAGGGCGGCACCCCGGTCGCCGACGCGCTGATCCAGCCGACCACCGAGGGCGGACTGGAGACCGTCACCAACCTGCCGAAGGGCACCCCCGAGGAGGTCGGCAAGGTCGAGTCGGTCCAGGTCAGCGGCAAGGAGACGGGTTTCTCCGACCAGATGTTCGTCTACCTGCCGCCCGAGTACTTCGACCCGAAGTTCGCCCTGGTCCGCTTTCCCGTCCTGCTGGCCATCGCCGGCTACCCGGGCACGGCACTGAACCTGGTCAAGGACCTGTCCCTCCCGCAGACCGCGTACGAGCTGCAGCGCTCCGGCAAGATGCCGCCGACCGTCGTGGTGATGGTCCGCCCCGGCGTGGTCCCGTCCCGGGACACCGAGTGCGTGGACGTCCCCGGCGGGCCGCGCACCGAGGCCTGGTTCGCCAAGGACGTGCCCGAGGCCGTCCTCGCCACCTACCGGGTCGGCCGCACCGCCGGCTCCTGGGCCACCTTCGGCTACTCCACCGGGGGCAGCTGCGCGCTGCGCCTGGCGATGCGCTTCCCGAACGTCTTCGGCAGCGCGGCCAGCCTGCACGGCGACTTCACCGTGCGCCAGGACGGCTACACCGGCGGCGACCTCTTCAGCGGCGACAAGGCGCTGGCCCAGCAGCACGACCTCGGCTGGCGCCTGCAGAACCTGCCGGTGCCGCCGCTCAACGTGCTGGTGGTGTCCACCCGCAAGGAGTCGGACTACCCGCAGACCGTCCAGTTCGTCGACCAGGCCACCCAGGTCGCGGCGGCCAACCCGCAGTTCAAGGTCGACTCGCTCTACCTGGACGACGGCGGGCACAACATCGACAGCTGGATCAAGGAGCTGCCGGCCTCGCTCGAATGGCTGGGCACCCACCTCGGCTAGCGCGTGTGAGTGATTACCCGCCGGTCGGACCGTCCGGCCGACGGCTCGGGGGAACGTATCGCGGCCGTCCGCCCGCCACCCTCGGCGGGCGCCACCCCGGATCCGCGCAGGAGGCGCCTTGCTGAGCACCCGATCCCTCTTCGACGAGATCTACCGGAACGACCAGGCGTACCAGCTCTTCTGCAGCATCGCGGCGGGCGGCGAGGACCAGGGCGGCTGGGAGAACGAGCGGATCACCACACTCACCCGCGACCCGGTCCTGGCCCCGAAGGTCGCCCGGCACGGCGCGGACGAGCGCAAGCACGGCCGGATCTTCACCCAGCTGCTGAACAAGCGCGGCCTGCCCAAGGTGCCCGTCCCGGACGAGGCCGACTACTGCATGCTGCTGGAGCGCCAGGGCGTCGGCCTCTCCCACGAACGGCTGAACAGCGACGTCCCGCTGACCGACCGCGAGATCATCACCTACCTCGCGCACAGCCGGGTCACCGAGCAGCGCGCCGCCGAGCAGATGCGCCAGCTGGTCAAGGTGTACGCGGACAACCCCGAGATCGGCCGGGCGATGCGGATGATCTCCGCCGACGAGGACAACCACCTCGCGTACTGCCACGAGGAGCTGCTGCGGCTGCGGGCCGAGGGCCACGGCCCGTACATCCGGCACACCCTGGAGACCAGCGCCCGCGGCGAGATCCGCACCCACCGTGACGTCGGCCTGGCGGTCACCGCCCGGATGGCCCGGATCCTGCGCTGGCCGCGCTGGCAGCTGGCCGTGGTCACCCTCGGGGTGCACGCGCTCTACCTGTACGACCGCGCCTACGGCTGGCGCCGGATGGTCACGCTGCGGATGCCCGAGCGCCGCAACGCACTGGGCACCCCGGCTCCGCCGCACGCGGAGCACGAGGTGCCCTGAGCCGTTCGCCCTCCGGCGCCGTCCGGCTACCGGCCGATGATGAGGCTCATCGCCTCGGCCCGGGTGGCCGGGTCGCGCAGCTGGCCGCGCACGCACGAGGTGATGGTCTTGGCGCCGGGCTTGCGGATGCCTCGCATCGACATGCACATGTGCTCGCACTCGACCACGACGATCGCCCCGCGCGGCTCCAGGATGCGCATCAGCGCGTCGGCCACCTGGCTGGTCAACCGCTCCTGCACCTGCGGGCGGCGGGCGTAGACGTCGACCAGCCGGGCGAGCTTGGACAGCCCGGTGATCTTGCCGCTGGTGGACGGGATGTACCCGACGTGCGCCACGCCGCGGAACGGCACCAGGTGGTGCTCGCAGACCGAGGTCAGCTCGATGTCCTTGACCAGCACCATCTCGTCGTGGCCGAGGTCGAAGGTCGTCGTCAGGACCTCCTCCGGCTCCTGCCACAGGCCCGCGAATATCTCCTTGTAGGCGCGCGCGACCCGGGCCGGGGTCTCCAGCAGGCCCTCGCGGTCCGGGTCCTCCCCCACGGCGAGCAGCAGCTCGCGAATGGCGTTCTCGGCCCGCTTCTGGTCGAAGGTCCCGACGGCGGGCGGACCGTCGAGCGTCACCGGGTCGATCATGCGGGCCTCGCTTACATGTGGGGAAGACTCTGGCTGAACAGCACGGATGCCGCGCCTCCAGGGTACAAACCCTGGTGACGCGGCATCCATTCCCTACGGGACCGGGATCAGCCCTCGACCGGCGGCTCGGCCGCCGGCAGCGGCGGGAGCTTCACGACGTCGACCGGAGCGGCCTCCCCGGCAGCGGCGCCGTTGGTGAGCGCCAGCTCCTTCGGGGACTGCACCGGCGGCCGGGTGGACGGCGTACGACGGGTGGAACCCGTCCACGCCGGCCGGGCCGGACGCTTGACGATCGGGGCGAAGACCTCGGCGATCTGCTCCTTGTTCAGGGTCTCCTTCTCCAGGAGCTCCAGCACCAGGTTGTCGAGCACGTCGCGGTTCTCGACCAGGATCTCCCAGGCCTCGTTGTGCGCGCTCTCGATGAGCTTCTTGACCTCTTCGTCGACCAGCGCGGCGACCTCTTCCGAGTAGTCGCGCTGGTGGCCCATCTCACGGCCCAGGAACGGCTCCGAGTTGTCGGACCCGAACTTGATCGCGCCCAGACGCTCGGTCATGCCGTACTGGGTGACCATGGCCCGCGCCGTGGCGGTGGCCTTCTCGATGTCGTTCGAGGCACCGGTGGTCGGGTCGTGGAAGACCAGCTCCTCCGCCGCGCGCCCGCCCAGCATGTAGGCCAGCTGGTCGAGCATCTCGTTGCGGGTGGTGGAGTACTTGTCCTCGTCCGGCAGCACCATGGTGTAGCCGAGGGCCCGGCCGCGGGACAGGATGGTGATCTTGTGCACCGGGTCGCTGTACTGGCAGGCCGCCGCGACCAGGGCGTGACCGCCCTCGTGGTACGCGGTGATCTTCTTCTCCTTGTCGGACATGATCCGCGTGCGCTTCTGCGGACCCGCCACGACGCGGTCGATCGCCTCGTCCAGGATGCCGTTGTCGATCAGCTTCTTGTCCGAACGGGCGGTCAGCAGCGCCGCCTCGTTGAGGACGTTCGACAGGTCGGCACCGGTGAAGCCGGGGGTGCGCTTGGCGACGGCCGACAGGTCGACGTCGGGCGCGATCGGCTTGCCCTTCTGGTGCACCTTGAGGATGTCCAGCCGGCCCTGGAGGTCGGGGCGCTCCACCGCGATCTGGCGGTCGAAGCGGCCCGGGCGCAGCAGCGCCGGGTCCAGGATGTCGGGGCGGTTGGTCGCGGCGATCAGGATCACGCCGCCCTTGACGTCGAAGCCGTCCATCTCGACCAGCAGCTGGTTGAGGGTCTGCTCGCGCTCGTCGTGGCCGCCGCCGAGACCCGCACCGCGGTGCCGGCCGACGGCGTCGATCTCGTCGACGAAGACGATCGCCGGGGCGTTCGCCTTGGCCTGCTCGAAGAGGTCGCGGACGCGGCTGGCGCCGACACCGACGAACATCTCGACGAAGTCCGAGCCGGAGATGGAGTAGAACGGCACCCCGGCCTCGCCCGCGACGGCACGCGCCAGCAGGGTCTTGCCGGTACCGGGCGGGCCGTAGAGCAGCACACCCTTGGGGATCTTGGCGCCGACGGCCTGGAACTTGGCCGGCTCCTGCAGGAACTCCTTGATCTCGTGGAGCTCCTCGACCGCCTCGTCCGCGCCTGCGACGTCGGAGAAGGTGGTCTTCGGGGTGTCCTTGGTGAGCAGCTTGGCCTTGGACTTGCCGAACTGCATGACGCGGGAACCGCCGCCCTGCATCTGGTTCATCAGGAACAGGAAGACCAGGACGATGATCACGATCGGCAGCATCGACAGCAGCAGGCTGACGAAGGTGCTCTGCTTCTCCGGGCTGACGGTGTAGCCCTCGGCGAGCGTGCTCGCGTCCTTGTCGTTGATCTGGGCCTGCAGCTTGTCGGCGATCGCGACACCCTGGTCGCCGATGTACGAGGCCTGGAACTTGGTACCGGACGGGGTCTTGCCCGTACCGGCGGTGGGCAGCGTTGCGCCGTCCTTCAGCTGGATCTTGATCGTGTTCGAGTCACCGGTGGTGATCTGCGCCGACTTGACGTTGTGCGCGTCGATCGCCGCGACGACCTGGCCGGTGTCCACCGTCTTGTAGCCGTTCGAGTCCGAAACGACCTGCATCAAGACGATGACGGCGAGGACGGCCAGCACGATCCACATGATCGGCGCACGGAAGTATCGCTTGACGTCCATCCATGCGGGGCGTTGCCGCCCCGTCCCTCCTGCCACTCAACGGCGCCGGGTGGCTGTGGGCCGCGGCGCATCCGAATCGGTGCTCATGTGAAGAGCGGTTTATTGGACCGTACCGCAGTCGGACCCACCCATGGCGGGAGCGCGGCGACACGGCTGTGGTTCTTTGGTCCCCCCGGTCCAACGGGCGGGAACAACCTACTGTTCCCGCCCATAACCCGAACGGGCCCTCAGCCGCCGTAGACGTGCGGGGCGAGGGTGCCGATGAAGGGGAGATTACGCAGCTTCTCCGCGTAGTCCAGGCCGTAGCCGACCACGAACTCGTTCGGAATGTCGAAACCGACGTACTTCACGTCGATCTCGACCTTGGCCGCGTCCGGCTTGCGCAGCAGGGTGCAGACCTCCAGCGAGGCCGGGCCGCGCGACCCCAGGTTGCCCAGCAGCCAGGACAGCGTCAGACCGGAGTCGATGATGTCCTCGACGATCAGGACGTCACGGCCGGCGATGTCGGTGTCCAGGTCCTTCAGGATCCGCACCACGCCGGAGGACTTGGTGCCCATCCCGTACGAGGAAACGGCCATCCAGTCCATGGTGACCTGCGAGTGCAGGGCCCGGGCGAGGTCGGCCATGACCATCACGGCACCCTTGAGGACGCCGACGATCAGCAGGTCCTTGCCTGCGTAGTCCCGGTCGATGCGCTCGGCAAGCTCCAGGAGCTTGGCGTCGATCTCGTCCTTGCTGATGAGCACCTTCGCGAGGTCAGCGCCCATGTCGTTCTGGTCCACCGGGGATACGTCCTCAAACGTTCGGGGTCTGTGTGGCCGGCGGCCGGCTCCCCCAGGGGCGTGCCTCGCCCGTCAGTCACCCTGCCGCCGGAAGACCAGCGTGCCACACCTGCGGGTGGCCTCGACGCCCCCGGGTAGGTGCAGCGGTCCCTGGCCCCGCCATCCGGTGACCAGCAGGTCGATCGTCTCCAGGTGCCGGGCGAACAGGTCCCCGGCCGGACAGCCCGCCCGCAGCGCGGCCCGGCGCAGCACCCGGCGCCGGACGGCCGGCGGGAGTTCGGCCAGTTTGACGGCGTCCAGGGTGCCTTCGCCCGTACGGAGGTCGCGTTCGGCCAGAGAGGCCCACTGGTCGAGGGCGTCGGCGTCGTCGCGGAACAGCCGGGCGGTGCGGGCCAGCGCCTCGACCACGCCGCCGCCCAGGTGCTTCTCCAGCACCGGCAGCACCTCGTGGCGGACCCGGGAGCGGGTGTAGGCGGGATCACAGTTGTGCGGGTCGTCCCAGACCGGGATCGACTGCGCGGAGCAGGCCTGCCGGGTGGCGGCCCGATCCAGTTCCAGCAGGGGGCGGCGGTAGCGGCCCTTCTGGGCCGGCATCCCGGCCAGCGAGCGGGCGCCCGAACCGCGGGCCAGGCCCAGCAGCACGGTCTCGGCCTGGTCGTCCCGGGTGTGGCCGAGCAGCACGGCGATCGCGCCGTGACGCTCGGCGGCCTCGTCCAGGGCCGCGTAGCGGGCGTCCCGGGCGGCGGCCTCCGGGCCGCCGGCGCGGCCGACCCGGACCGGGACCGCCTCGACCGGGTCGAGGCCGAGCGAGCGCAGCCGGTCGGCGACCTGGTCGGCGCGCTCGGCGGAGCCGGGCTGCAGGCCGTGGTCGACGGTGACGGCGCCGACCCGCAGGCCGATCTTGGGGGCCTCGAAGGCGGTGGCGATGGCCAGCGCCATGGAGTCCGCACCGCCGCTGACGGCGACCAGGACCAGCGGCGAGCCGGGCGCGGCCGGGGTGCGGGGCAACCCGGACGGGTGGCGAGCGGCGTTGCCGATCAGGGTGGTGCCGACGGCGGCACCCACCAGCGGCGCCACGGCGGGGCGCTCGCGGGGCTCGCGCACGGGCGCGGTGAAGGTGGAACCGGCCTCGGCGGCGAGGTCGGTGAGCGTGCGGCGAACGGCCAGGCGTATCGCGGCGACGGCGGGGTGAGGGCCCACGGCGGACGACTCCTCGACGGAGGGGACAGGACTGCGGCGGGCGGCGGGGACCGCGCACCTGCATGAGCACCCTGTTACCGGGCGCTCACAGATGGTGGCAGAAAGTCGCGACCCGCTACGCCACCCGCGCCACCGGTACGACCACCGTCCCACGTTCGGGTGAATGAAGAAACGCTTCTTCACTCGCCCTCTGCCCGATTGGACCACTCGTACGAGCGGGTTTGACCGCCGCGCGCCGCTTGCCGTCCGGCTCGCGGCGCGGCGGCGTCCCGGCCGGCCCGCTCGTGACGCTCAGCGGGCCACCCGGGCCACCCAGGCGGCCGGGTCGTGGATCTCCTCCTTGGTCGGAAGGGTGTTCGGGGACGTCCACACCCGGTTGAACCCCTCCATGCCGACCTGCTCCACCACCCCGCGCACGAACACCGCGCCGTCCTGGTACTGGCGCAGCTTGGCGTCCATGCCCAGCAGCCGGCGCAGCAGCAGGTCGAGCCGGTTCGCACCACGGTCCCGGCGCTGCTGGAACTTCTCCCGGATCTCCGCGACCGTCGGCACCACCGCCGGGCCGACACCGTCCATCACCACGTCCGCGTGGCCCTCCAGCAGCGACATCACGGCCGTCAGCCGGCCGAGGATCTCGCGCTGCGCGGGCGACTGGACGATCTCCATCAGGTTCGACGAGGAGGCGCCCTCCCGGCCGCCCACGCCCGGCAGCCCGCCGAACGAACCCGCGGCGTCGCGCAGCCGGTCCAGCAGCGCGCCCGGGTCGACGTCCGTCTCGGTGAGGAAGGACTGCACCTCCGACTGGATGTGGTCGCGCAGCCACGGCACCGCGGTGAACTGCGTCCGGTGCGTCTCCTCGTGCAGGCAGACCCAGAGCCGGAAGTCGGACGGGTCGACGTCCAGCTCCCGCTCGACGTGCACGATGTTCGGCGCCACCAGCAGCAGCCGGCCCGGCCCGGGGCCCTCCGGCCCCAGCCGCGGCTTGTCGAACAGCGCCGCCGGGCTGTCCGGCGCCTCCAGCGAGGGCTCGGCCGGGGCGAAGGTCTCGTACTGGCCCAGCACCTTGGTCGCCAGGAACGCCAGCAGCGCCCCGACCTCGATGCCGGTCGCCTTCTCCCCCACCGTGCCGAACACCCCGGCCGTCGCGCTGTTCGCGCGGCGGGCCTGCAGCTTCTCCACCAGCGGCTGGACGACCGTGCGGAAGCCCGCCACGTTGGCCCGCACCCACCCGGGGCGGTCCACCACCAGGACCGGCGTCGCCGCGGCCCGCGCCAGGCTCGACGACCGCATGCCGGTGAACGCCCGTACGTGCTCCTCCGCCTCCAGGGCGTGCCGGCGCAGCTCGGCGACCACCGCCGCGGCTTCCGCCCGGCTCACCTCCGGCCCCGGCCGCACCAGTCTGGTCGCAGTTGCGACCGCGAGGTTCCAGTCGACCATGTCAGCACCGCCACTCGCGCTCGTCATGCCCTCACCGTACGTGCTCCCCACCACCAACGGCAGCCACCTGCCCGGAACACCCCTCCCCGACACCGCCGCCCCGCGCCGGTCCAGGCCCAGCGGGCACACCGGCCCCACGGCGGCCCGGATTCGGCGGCCCGTTTCACCGGTCCGTTCCACCGGTCCGAGCAGCGCCGGGGAAGGCGCGCCGGAGCCGCGCACGGGCGGTGCGGGCGGGTCAGTGGCAGCCGCAGGCGGCGAGGTGGGCGGCGATGCGGTCCATCGCCGCCCGGGCGGTGTCGACGGGCGCGGGAGTGCGGGTCATCACGGCGAAGGCGAGGAGCCGGCCGTCGGCGTCGACGACGGTGCCGGCGAGGGTGTTGACGCCCCTGAGGGTGCCGGTCTTGGCGCGGATCAGGCCGGCCGCGCCGGCGGCGCCGGAGCCACTGCCGTAGCGCTTGCCGAGGGTGCCGGTGAAACCGGCGACCGGGAGGCCGGTGAGGACCGGCCGCAGCGCGGGGTGCTGCTCGGAGGCGGCCAGGGAGAGGAGGCGGACCAGGACGGCGGGCGGTATCGCGTTGTCCGGGTGCAGGCCGCTGCCGTCGTCGAGGACCACGCCCGTCATCGGCACGCCGAGCCGGGCGAGCTCCTGGGTGACGGCGGCGGCCGCCCCCTCGAAGCTGGCCGGCTGATGGGCGGCGAGGGCGACCTGACGGGCGATCGCCTCGGCGAGCTGGTTGTCGGAGGTGGTCAGCAGGCGCTCGACCAGCCGGTCGACCGTGGGCGAGTCGACCCGGCCGAGGACGGGCGCGTCGGCGGCGGCCGGGGCGGCGGCGGGCCTGGCCCTGCCCTCCACCGTGACGCCCTGGGCCCTGAGCAGGGCGGCGAAGGCCTCGGCGGCGGCGCCGGCCGGGTCGGCGACGCGGTCGGGCGCCTCCTCGCGGCTCCTCGGGTCCGCCTTGGCCTCGTCCACCATCAGCGGGACGACCAGGGCGATGTTCTGCGCGTCGTGGTTCCGGTGCTGCGGGTTGCCGCTGTACAGCGACAGGTCGTAGTCCAGCTTGACGGTGGTGGTGCCGGCGGCGGCGAGGGCGGCGGCGGTCTGCCGGGCGAGGGCGTCCAGCGAGGCGGGGGCGGTGTCGGCGTCGGCGGGCTGGCCGCCGATCTGCACCTGGTCGGCGGGCAGTGCGGTGAGCGTCGGGTCGCCGCCGCCGACCAGGGTGACCGTGCCGGGTTCCGCGCCTCGGACCACCCGGGTGGTCAGTCGGGCGTCGCCGGGGATCAGGGACAGGGCCGCGACCGAGGTGGCCAGTTTGGTGGTGGAGGCGGGCGTGGCCGGGGCGTTCTCCCCGGAGCCGTACAGGAGTTGACCGCCGGCGGCGTCCGCGACGGCGAAGGTGACCTCGCCGAGGTTCCGGTCGGCGAGCGCGGCGGCGAGCGCCTGCTGCAGGCCCTGCGTGCTGGGGGCCGCGGCCTCCGGACCGGCCGCGGCGGCGGCCAGGACGGCGCCCGGCACGGGGCCCGGTCGCGCGGCCGCCGCGTCACCGCCGCCGGTGGCGGGCGCGGAGGCCGGCGCGGAGGCGGGCGATCCGGACCGGCGGCCGGGCGTGGCACTCCGGCCTTCGCCGGACCCGGGCCCGGCGCCGACCTTCCCGTGGTCGCCCTTCCTGCCGTCGTGCCCGTCCCCGCTGTCGCGCTCGTCGTCCTCGCCGTGCCCGGCGCTGTGCCCGCCCGGGACCGGGGACGGCTGGGCGTACGCACCGCTCGCGGTCAGGACCGTCCCGGCGACCAGGACCGCCGCCCCGAACAGCCCCGCGGCCGTCCCCCTGCGGCGGCGAGCCGCCCCTCCCCCAGCGCCCACCGACCGGCCCCTTTCCCGAGCACTCACTCCCGTAGGAGACACTTGGATTCTGTCAGTCCCTACCTTGGAGGAACCGTTGGAATTCGACGTCCTTATCGAAATCCCGAAGGGCTCTCGTAACAAGTACGAGGTCGACCACGAGACCGGCCGTCTGCGGCTCGACCGGATGCTCTTCACCTCGACCCGTTACCCGGCGGACTACGGCTACGTCGAGGGCACGCTCGGCGAGGACGGCGACCCGCTGGACGCCCTGGTCATCCTGGACGAGCCGACCTTCCCGGGTTGCCTCATCAAGTGCCGCGCCATCGGCATGTTCCACATGACCGACGAGGCCGGCGGCGACGACAAGCTGCTCTGCGTCCCGGCGACCGACCCGCGCTGGGAGCACCTGCGGGACATCCACCACGTGTCGGAGTTCGACCGCCTGGAGATCCAGCACTTCTTCGAGGTCTACAAGGACCTGGAGCCCGGCAAGTCCGTCGAGGGCGCCAACTGGGTCGGCCGCTCCGAGGCCGAGGCCGAGGTCACCGCTTCGATCAAGCGTCTGGCGGACCAGGGCGGTCACTGAGCCGTCGTTCCGATCTCGTTCGATCAGGGCAGTTCGAGGTAGGTCGGGACAGCACGGGGCCGGGGTTCACGGATTCGTCCGCGGACCCCGGCCCCTGTCGCACCCGGGGCCGTGTCGCAGCCGGCCCGGGTCGCAACCGGGCCCGGGACCCTCGCGGAACGGGTTGCCGACAGACTGTCGACAACCCGAGAGGTCAGGTTAGGCTAACCAATATGACGGGGTCGAAGCCGACCCGGCCGCAGCCGATCCCTGGAGGCCGCATGCCCGCGCCCGAGACCCTCCCGTTCTCCACCGTGCTCCGCACCGCCAGCAGCGAGGAGCACGAGGCCGCCGAACACTCCTCGTTCATGAGCCGCCTGCTCGGCGGACAGCTCGGGATCGAGGCGTACGCCGACCTCACCGGCCAACTCTGGTACGTCTACCGGGCCCTGGAGAGCCGGACCGAGCAGCTCGCCGCACACTCCCTGGCCGGGCCCTTCGTCGACCGGTCGCTGCTGCGCACCGCCGCCATCGAGCACGACCTGGTGCACCTGCGCGGCCCCGACTGGCGGGACGGCCTGGCCCCGCTCCCGGCCACCGCCGCGTACGTCGCACGGGTCGAGGAGCTGACCACCGGGTGGCCGGCCGGGTACATCGCGCACCACTACACCCGCTACCTCGGCGACCTGTCGGGCGGCCAAATCATCCGGGGCATCGCGGAGAAGACCTGGGGCTTCGCGCGCAAGGGCGACGGCGTGCGGTTCTACGTCTTCGAGGAGGTCGACAACCCGGCCGCCTTCAAGCGCGAGTACCGGGCCAGGCTGGACACGGCAGGGGCCGCGATGGACGAGGTCGAGCGGCGCCGGGTGGTCGAGGAGTGCAAGCGGGCCTTCGTGCTCAACGGAGCGGTCTTCCGTGACCTCGACACCCGCTACCCACTGAGCGCGTAGCCGCTTCCACGCGTTCCACGCGACAACGGGGTCGGCCCCGGCGAGCGACCGCCCGCCGACGCCGACCCCTGACACATCCTCAGACCCTTTGGGCACCAAGGCGGTTGCATACCGGCACGACGGCGCTGCCGCCGACCGGCAGCAGACCCGCCGCGGTGGCGGGCAGCGGGACCACCGGGGTGCCGCCGGTGCCTCCGGAGCAGGGCTGACCCGGGTCAGTCCTCCAGCCGGAAGCCGACCTTCATGCAGACCTGGAAGTGCTTGATCCGGCCGTCCTCCAGATGGCCCCGGACCTGCGAGACCTCGAACCAGTCGAGGTTGCGCAGCGTCTGGGCGGCCCGCTCCACCCCGTTGCGGATCGCGGCGTCGATGCTCTCGGTCGACGACCCGACGATCTCGGTCACCCGGTACACGTGGTCGGTCATGGCGGACTCCCTCAGCTGTGCGACGGCCCCCGGTCCACCGTGCACCGCCGCCGCGCCGCCCGCACCCCGGGCGGCCGCCGTTCTCCGTGCAGGAGTCCGACGGGCTCCTGACCGCGGGCCCGGGGTCAGTCCCGGCCCGCGGGCCCGCCCGGCCGGCACGCCGCCCCAGCAGGCCCGGGGAGCCCGTCCCGACAGGCCCTGGGAGGCCGGCCGAGCCGGCCCTGGAAGGCCGCCCCCGCAGGCCCTAGAAGGCCGCCCGCACCTCTCCGACCGCGGCGCCGCCGCCGAGCAGCGGAGCCGCGCCGATCCGCTCGACGGTCTCCTCCGCGCCGGTCACCCCGAGCCGGCGCAGGGCGGCCGCCAGGACCGGTCCGCGGGCGCGCTCGCCGCCGTCGTCGATCTTGAAGGCCAGCGCCCGGCCGTCCGGCAGGGCCACCACCTGGACGGCCTCGGCACCCATCTTGGACAGCGCGCCGGGGACCGCCCGCATCAGCCAGGTGTCGGCCCGGCGGGTGCCGGCCACGTACTCGGGGTGGGCGCGCATCGCGTCGGCCACCCGGCGCGGCGCGGTCCCCGTGGCGGCCAGCACCAGGCCGCGGTAGCTGCGGGCCAGGCCGGTCAGGGTGACGGCCAGCAGCGGGGCGCCGCAGCCGTCGACACCGGCGTGCGCGGGGGTCTCGCCGGTGCCCTCCTCCAGGGCCTCGCGGGCCAGCCGCTGGATCGGGTGGGCCGGGTCGAGGTAGCTCGCGGTGTCCCAGCCGTTGGCCACGCAGGCGGCGAGCCAGCCGGCGTGCTTGCCGGAGCAGTCCATCAGGATCGGGGCGCGGTGGCCGCCGGCGCCGAGCAGCAGCTCCGCCTCGGTCTCGTCCAGCGGCAGGTCGGCCGGGGTGCGCAGGGCCGACTCGTCGAGCCCGGCGGAGGCGAGGATGGTCCGCACGCCGTCGAGGTGAAACGATTCTGCGGAGTGGCTGGAAGCCGCCAGCGCCAGCAGCTCGCCCTCGATCGCCAGCCCGGCCCGCAGCGTGGCGACCGCCTGGAACGGCTTGGCCGTCGACCGCGGGAAGACCGGCGCGTCCGGGTCGCCCAGCGCGAACTCGACCGAGCCGTCGGCGGCGAGCAGCACCAGGGACCCGTGGTGGTGGCCCTCGACGAAGCCGGATCGTATGACCTCGGCGAGGACGGGCGCGGTGGCGAGCTGGGGCATGGGGGGTGGGCCTTCCGGGGCGAGGGTGAGCCGGGAGCGAGCCGGGCCCCACCCGCCCGCAGCGACTCACCCGGTCAGAGCGGCCCCCCTGCGAGCAGGTCGTCGACCCGTGCTTCCCCATCACGGTACCTGCGGGTGATCTCGGCATTGCAACCGTCGGCCGTGCGCAGCAGCCGCTGACGCCGGCCGGACACCTCCCGCTCGTGCGCGCGAAGCCGCTCCAGGGCGGCCAGCAGCTCCTCGGCCGGGTGGGCCGCCAGGTCGGCCAGCTGGACGTCGCCCATCAGCGCGTCCGCCTCCAGCCGGGACTCCCGGGTGCGCGGCGGGCCGAGGGTGACGTGCCGGGCCGAGCGCCGCACGGTGGAGGGCGCGTCGGTCAGGATGGCCGGCAGCCGGTCCAGCAGGTCGCCGGGGACCGGGTCGGGGCCGGCGGCGCCGACCGCCCGGACGGGGCCCGCGCCGGGACGCCGGTCGAGCTCGGCGCGCAGGATGTCCATCCGCCCGTGCAGCAGCCGCCGCAGGTACGACAGGTCGGCCTCCTGCTCCATGGTCTCCCGGCGCAGCACCCGCAGCTGGTCCAGGCCCAGCCGCCCCAGGTCCGGCTCGCCCTCCGCACCCGCCACCGGGCCGCACGGGGCCCCGGGGGCCCGTACCACCTGCCCGGCCCGGTCCCGCGCCGCGCTGCTCGCGTCCATCACCCAACCCACCTGCCGTCGTCCGATCCCGCCCGCTCGCGGCACCCCGTCCCTGCCGCCGGTCCGGCCCGTCCCCCGACGGGCTCGGCGTTCCGTGCGTGGCACGCCCGGGAGCCCCCGGAGGTTCCGCTCCCCGGCCGCGACCACCCGTCGGGGCGACGCCGCCAGAACACCTGACCCACCGGCTCGACCGCCCGGCCGAACCCGGGGCCCGACGCGGCGGACCTGATGGCGCCCCGGACCCTTCGTACGGCCACCAGCGTGCCACCCCGCCCGGCGCGCGCGCACCGCCCGTGCACCCGAACGGCCCCCTGGCGAACGGGGGTGGCTGGTATGACCGGACCTTTCCCCAGGAAGCGCGGCGCCTGCCCCGGCGCAGGCGCTCGCGTCATGGCGTGCGGCATCCTCCTACGCGCCCCTCGTGTGCGCCCTGAGAGACCTCTGTGACGCACGTGGGGGACACGGCGCGACGGGCGGGGCCGCACGGGCGACGCGACGCGGGAGCGGGGGCGTACGGGCGACGCGACGCGGGAGGCGGGGACGGGGGCCGGGCGGGGCGGCCCCGGCGGCGCGCGCGGGGGCACGCGGCCGTGTGCGGAGCGCGGTGCCAGGGGCCGGGAGCCCCGGCCCCCTCCCGCCCGGGGCCGTCGGCGCCCTCCGGCACAATGACGGCATGCGAGCAGTGGTGCAGCGAGTGAGCGAGGCCCGGGTGACCGTGGCCGGTGAGACCGTCGGCGCGATCGAGGGGCCCGGGCTCTGCGTCCTGGTCGGCGTCACCCACGAGGACACCCCCGACAAGGCCGCCCAACTGGCCCGCAAGCTCTGGACGCTGCGGCTGCTGCCGGCGAACGACGATGGCGTCGAGCAGAGCTGCTCGGACCTCGGCGCCCCGCTCCTGGTGATCAGCCAGTTCACCCTCTACGGAGACGCCCGCAAGGGCCGCCGTCCCACCTGGAACGCCGCCGCCCCCGGCCCGGTCGCCGAACCGCTGGTGGACGAGGTGGTCGCCCGGCTGCGGGCGCTGGGCGCCAAGGTGGAGACGGGCCGGTTCGGCGCCGACATGCAGGTGGCGCTGGTGAACGACGGCCCGTTCACCGTCCTCGTCGAGGTCTGAGCGTCCCGGCCGGGCACGGATCCGGGCGCGGGCCCGACCGGAACCGGCCCGGCGCCCGGCGCGGCCTACTGCGGGACGATCACGTCCTGGGTGCCCGGCACCGTCCCGGCCAGCAGCACCGCGTCCACCGGGACGTTCCGCTTGACGATCGCCAGCGCGATCGGCCCCAGCTCGTGGTGCCGGGCCGAGGAGGTCACGAAGCCGAGCGCCCGGCCGTCCGGGTCGGTGGCCAGCCGCACCTCGGTGCCGTGCGGGGGCAGCGACTCCTCGGTGCCGTCCAGGTGCAGGAAGACCAGTCGGCGCGGCGGGCGGCCCAGGTTGTGCACCCGGGCGACGGTCTCCTGGCCGCGGTAGCAGCCCTTCTGCAGGTGCACGGCGGTGCGCAGCCAGTCCACCTCGTGCGGGATGGTCCGGTGGTCGGTCTCGAAGCCGAGCCGGGGCCGGTGGCCCTCGATCCGCAGCGCCTCGTAGGCCCAGATCCCGGCGGCCGGGCCGTATCCGGAGGTGAGCTTCTCCAGGTCGGCGCGCGGCACGAACAGGTCGCGCCCGTAAGGGAGTTCGCGGACGGCGGCGACGCCCTCGGCGGAGGTGGCGGAGCCGGCCGGCAGGTGGACCACGGCGTATTCGGCGGTCGCGTCGGCGACCTCCACCCGGTAGAAGAACTTCATGCTCTCCAGGTAGGCGACCAGCGCGCCCTGGGTGCCCGGCTCGACGTGCGCCCAGGTGGTGGTGCCGTCGTCCACCAGGTAGAGGGCGTGCTCGACGTGCCCGTTCGGGGAGAGCACCAGTGCCTCGGCCGCCTGCTGCGGCGCCAGTTCGCTGACGTGCTGGGTGAGCAGCAGGTGCAGCCAGGAGAGGCGGTCCGCGCCGGTGACGGTGACGACCCCGCGGTGCGAGAGGTCGACGAAGCCGGTGCCCCGCGCGAGGTTGCGTTGCTCGCGGAAGATGTCGCCGTAGTGGGCGGCGACGCCCTCGTCGGCCCCCTCGGCGGGGACGGCTCCGGGCAGGGCAAGCAGCGGGCTCTTCACACCGGTCATACCGGCCAGCTTACGGCCGGTCCCCGGCGAGCTTGGCGGTGCAGTCGGCACAGCGGCCGAAGATGGCGAAGTGCTTGAGGTCGGTGTCGAAGCCGTGCTGCGCGCGCAGGCTGTCGATCAGCGGCTGGGCGATCTCGGTGTCGGTCTCGGTGACCTTCTCGCAGTCCCGGCAGACCAGGTGCAGGTGGTGGTGGCGGCCGGCCAGGTGGTAGGTCGGGGCGCCGTGGCCGAGGTGGGCGTGCGAGACCAGGCCCAGTTCCTCCAGCAGCTCCAGGGTCCGGTAGACGGTGGAGATGTTGATGCCGCTGGCGGTCCGCCGGACGTGACAGAGGATGTCGTCCGGGGTGGCGTGGTCGAGGGCGTCGACGGCCTCCAGCACGAGCTGCCGCTGCGGGGTGAGGCGGTAGCCGCGCTCGCGCAGGTCGGTCTTCCAGTCGCCGGAGAGCTGCCAGTCGGTGGTGCCGGTGTCCGCCACGGTGCTGTCCCTGCCAAGGTCGGGGGTCCTGATGCAAGTGTAGGGACCGGCCGCGGGCCGGTCCCTACCTCGTGCACGACTGGGCCGTCACACGGGTCGTGCCTACTTGAAGAAGGCGATGCCGTCGTCCGGCAGGTCGTTGATGTCCTTGATCAGCTGAGCCGGGCTGAGCACCTTCTTCAGCTGCGCGGACATGTACGGGCGCAGCGGCACGTTCGGCGCGGCCTTCTCGCCGACCCAGAGCAGCTCGCCGTTGACGAAGCCGTACAGACGCTTGCCGCCCGAGTACTCCGGCGAGCCCTCGATCCGGGCCACGGCGTCGGTGGAGACGTCGACCTGGGGCTTGCCGTCGGCCAGCTCGCCGTACCAGATCTCGACGGTGCCGTCGTCACGGACGGAGGAGATCTCGATCCCCCGGGCGCCGCTGGTGCCGTCGTGGTTGCTCGTGATGCGCCAGAACGCGTGCTCGTTCTCCAGCGGGCGGACCTTCTCGCCCTCGTTGTCCAGCACCCAGGTGCGGGAGCGGAACTCCAGGAAGGGGCGGCCGTCGTGCCGGATCACGATCTCCTGGCCGAAGTTGCACTTCTCCGCGCCGGGGCCCCCTTCACCCGGCAGAGGGGCGTAGACGCCCGCGCCCTCCCAGGTGCCGAGGAGGAAGGCGAGCGGGACGACGTCCTTGTGGAGGTCGGAAGGGATCTCGATCATGTTCCTGGTCGCTGTCGTCGTCGGTGTGGGGCTGCCTCAACCGTACGGCAGGCTCAGCGCTGGCCCTGGTACAGCTTCATCACCGAGAAGATGGCGAACCAGGTGATCAGCACGGCCATGAGGGCCAGCAGACCGTCGAAGAACATTTCCAGACCGGACACGGGGGGCTCCCAGGCGGCGACAGTGTGGTGGATTTTGCTGCGCTCACTCTATCCGTCGGGCCACGGCCGGTCGCGGTGAGCCCCACCACGTCGCGGTTCCGCGCCGGTGCTACCACGCCGCTCAAGCTTTGCCCGCGGGTTCCGGGGATGACGGACGGCGGGGGTGGCGGGCGCTCTAAGGTGTCGCCATGTCGAAGAAACTGGTCATCAAGGTCACCGCAGGGGCGGACGCGCCGGAGCGGTGCTCGCAGGCGTTCACGGTAGCGGCGGTGGCCGTCGCCAGTGGGATCGAGGTCTCGCTCTGGCTGACCGGCGAGTCCTCCTGGTTCGCGCTGCCGGGCCGGGCTGCGGAGTTCGAACTGCCGCACGCGGCACCGCTGCCGGACCTGTTGGAGTCGATCCGGGCGGCCGGCTCGGTGACGCTGTGCACCCAGTGCGCGGCCCGGCGCGGGATCGAGCAGAAGGACACCGTCGAGGGTGTCCGGATCGCCGGCGCGCAGGTCTTCGTCAGCGAGATCATGGCGGACGGCGTCCAGGCCCTCGTGTACTGACGGGCGCCGCCGGGCGCTGATGTGCGCTGATGTGTGCCGACGGCTACGGACGCTGCTCGTGGTCGGGGTGGTCCCGGTCGTGGCCGGGATCCTCCCACTTCGGGTCGTCCCAGCGCGGGTCGTTCCACCAGTCGTCGTCCGGGTCCCGCTTGTTGGCGAACACCGCGGCGGCCGGCGGGATCACCATCGCGACCACGCACATGCCGATCGCCGCGCCGACCGAGAAGAACCGCACCACGCCCCAGGCCATGACGAACAGGCCCAGGCACACGCCCATCATGGCGAAGTAGTAGCGACGCCGCCGCCTTGCCTGCACTCCTCCACGGTACGGCCGAGGGCCCCTGCACGGCAGGGGCCCTCGGAGTGTCGTCCGCACTCGGGTGGACGCGCGCCGGTCCGCGCGCGGCAGTCCGCACGCGCCGGTATACGCGCTCCGGTCGGGAGGCGGTCAGACCGCGATCGCGACCTCGACGGCGGCGCCCTGGGAGGCCACCACCTGACGGTCCACGGTCTGGCCCGGCACCAGCGCCCGCAGGGTCCACTTGCCCGGGCGGGCGAAGAACCGGAACTGGCCGGTCGCCGAGGTGGGCACCTCGGCCGTGAACTCTCCGCCCTCGTCCAGCAGCCGGACGTAGCCGTTGACCGGCTCACCGTCGCGGGTCACCGAACCCTGGATGATCGTCTCGTTCGCCACGTCAACTCCTGCCAGGTCCGGGCCGCCGGCCTTCGCACCGCACATGTCTGTTTTCCCTTCTGACTTACGGGTCGAGCCGGAGGCTCAGTTGCTGCCGAGCTCGATCGGCACGCCGACCAGGCTGCCGTACTCGGTCCACGAGCCGTCGTAGTTCTTGACGTTCTCCTGGCCGAGCAGCTCGTGCAGCACGAACCAGGTGAGCGCGGAGCGCTCGCCGATGCGGCAGTAGGCGATGGTGTCCGTCGCCAGGTCGACGCCCTCGGCCTCGTACAGCGCCTTGAGCTCGTCGTCGCTCTTGAAGGTGCCGTCGTCGTTGGCGTTCTTGGCCCACGGGATGTTGCGGGCGCTCGGCACGTGGCCGGGGCGCTGCGACTGCTCCTGCGGGAGGTGGGCCGGGGCGAGCAGCTTGCCGGAGAACTCGTCGGGCGAGCGGACGTCGACCAGGTTCAGGGTGCCGATGGCGGCGATCACGTCGTCGCGGAACGCGCGGATCGACGAGTCGGCGGGCTGCGCCGCGTACTCGGTGGCCGGGCGGGCCGGCACCTCGGAGACCAGGTCGCGGGAGTCCAGCTCCCACTTCTTGCGGCCGCCGTCCAGCAGGCGGACGTCGCCGTGGCCGTACAGCTTGAAGTACCAGTAGGCGTACGAGGCGAACCAGTTGTTGTTGCCGCCGTACAGGACGACGGTGTCGTCGTTGGCGATGCCCTTGGCACTGAGCAGCGCCTCGAAGCCGGCCTGGTCGATGAAGTCGCGGCGGACCGGGTCCTGGAGGTCCTGCTTCCAGTCGATCCGGACGGCGTTGCGGATGTGGTTCTTCTCGTAGGCGGAGGTGTCCTCGTCGACCTCGACGATGACGACCTTCGGGTCGTCCAGGTGGGCCTGGACCCAGTCGGCGTCGACCAGGACGTCGCTGCGGCTCATGGTGGGTTCTCCATCCGAGGGCGGTTTGCGGAAGGTGCTGCTCAGGGGGGTGCTGCAGGAGTGCCCGGCGGGTACGGTCCGAATCCCTGTCCGAATACTGGGACAGCGCGGGTGGACCGGTGCGGCGGGGCAGGAGACTGCGGAGTACATCGGCGCCGGCCCGCGACTGCGGCCGGGAACGGTCACCGGGGAGATCGGCGGCGGGCTTCAACTGCCCTGCCGGGATGCCGAGTCAGCGCATTCGACACAGACAGGCGGCCACGCGGCACAGGTCTACCGCCCGCCGCTTCGTGAGGTCCGTCTGTCGCTTCATGCCGACGATGCTAGGGACACCGACGGCCCGCTGTCACCAGCGTATCGAATATTGAGATCAAAACATCCACATTGCAAGATTTGGCCTTCGCTCGACCCGTCGGGCCCGGCCCGGCCGCCCCTCAGCGGCACGCAACGGGCGGAAACACCACCGCTCCGCGGTCCACGCTGGACAGCGCGTCTCGCGGAGCGGAACGTTTCGGCGGTATGAAGATCACGGATTCGGAGACCCGACGGACCTTGGAGTCCCGGCCCCCGGCCCTCCCGGACCCTCCCGGACCCTCGGCGGGACGACGGGCAGCAGGACGGCGGCGGGATCAGCCCAGGAGCTTGACGCCCTTGCCGTCGAAGGTCAGCTGGAGACCCTCCGGCAGCGGCGCCACGCCGTCCTTGTCGCCGTCCTTGGCGGCCAGCTTCAACCCGGCCGGCAGCGTGTCCAGCGTGAAGCTCATCGGCTCGATCTGCTGGTTGGCCATCCCGGCGACCATCCCCGCCAGGGAAGTCAGCCGGAAGCCGTCCACCGTCACGGTGTTCCCGTCGTTGTGCACGGTGCCCTCGCCGATCGCGATCGGCCCCAGCGAGGCCTTGACCTTGCCCGGGCCGCCGTACGACAGGCTCAGCCGGGTGGTGCTGCCCACCGGCAGCTTGGCGCCGTGCAGCAGCTGGGAAGCCGGCGGCAGCAGCTGCGCGAGGTCCGGGTACGAGATCACGCCGCTGCCGGTGCCGTTGTCCACCGTGGCGCTGTTCATACTGTCGCTCACCTTGACGCCGGCGAGCTTCGCCTTGAACGAGTGCAGCGCCACCTGGTGGCTGCCGTCGCCGACGGTGAGGCCGTCGGCGGATATCCGGACGTCGTCCAGCTTCATCGACAGCACCTGGGTGAGGAACGGGAAGCCCTCGATCGAGACGTCCGGCCGCTGGCTCATCCGGCCGCTCTGCACGATCCGGTCGGCGGCCTCGTCCTCGGCCACGCCGACCGCGATCCGGTCGGCGCCCACCAGGAGGCCGGAGAGCACCACCAGACCGATCGTGGCCTTCAGCCATCCGCGCATCGTGTCCCCCGTCGTCGCCGGTCGCTGTGGTCGTTCGCAGGTCGTTCGCAGGTCGTTCGTCGCCGTCGTTCACCGGCCCGTGGCGACCGCCGGACGCGGCCGCTCCGCACGACCGTACGACGTCCCGCCCCGGAGCATGGTTCCGGGACGGGACGTCGGTGGGAAGGGCGCTCCCCTGCGCCGGGAGGATCAGGCCAACAGATCGGTGGCGATCCAGATCAGCGGCGCGGCCACCGCCAGCGGCAGCGCCACGCCCGCCGTCATGTGCACGAACCGGGACGGGAAGTCGTACGCGGCGACCCGGCGGCCGACCAGCGCCCCCAGCCCGGCGAGCACGCCCAGCGCCACCGGAGCACCCACCAGCAGGCCCAGCGCCACGGCCGCGGCCAGGCCCAGGACCGGGCCCAGCTGCTTCGGGCCGGGCAACGGCGCCGCGGCCAGCAGCGTGGCCAGCGCGACCGCACCCACCCCGGCCGGCACCCAGTCGGCCAGCAGCAGCGAGGTGCACAGTGCCGTCACCACGGTGGCCGAACCCAGCACCGTCAGGGCGTAGAACCGCTCCTTCGGGTCCGACGGACGGAACGTCTGCAGCACCAGGACCAGCAGGAAGAACCCGCCCAGCGTGCCCACCACGGCCGCCACGCCGCCGTCGGAGTCCGCCAGCAGCACCGCCACGTCCGCGGTGAGCCCGGCCAGCGCGGCGAGCAGGATGCCCTGGCGCGCCGGCCACATGCCGTTCAGCCGGAACCAGCCGGCCGCCGTCAGCAGCTGCAGCAGCGCGACCACCAGGGCCAGCGCCACCTGCCCGAGCGCCGCACCGCCGGCCAGCAGCGCGGCCGCACCGGCCGTGATCAGGGCCGGCTGCAGGCCCGGGTCGATGATCGGCGAACCGGTCCGGCCGCGCGGACCGGCCGACGGCACGGGCTGCGCCGGGACGGCCGCGAACGGCGGCACGGCCGGGGCACCCACCGCCCCGCCCGGTCCGGGCCCGCCGGGGGCGGGCGGGCGCTTGAGCGTCATGGTCGGCGGATCGAAGGCCTCCGCCGTCTGCTGCGCGGCAACGGGCTGCGGCTCGGCAGGCGGCGTCTGGTCCGGCGCCGGGGCCGCGTGCCGGGCCCGGGACCGGGCCAGCGCCTGCTGCTGCTGCGGGTGCTGCGGCTGCGGTGCCTGCGGGTGTTGCGGCTGCGGGGCCTGCGGGTGTTGCGGCCGCGGGTGTTGCTGTGCCTGCGGATGCTGCGGCGCCTGCTGCTGCCAAGGCTGAGCCGGAGGCTGCTGCTGGTGCTGGTGCTGGTGCTGGGCCGGAGCCTGCCTCGGATGCCGGGGCGGCGCGGCGGGCATCGCACCGGAGACCACCACCGGCGGCAGCAGCGTGGTGGCCGCGGCGTCGTCCATCGGGGGCACCGGCGGCAGCAGCGTGGTCGCGGCCGCGTCGTCGAACGCCGGCACCGCCGGCAGCACCGCCGTCGCCTCCGCGTCCGCCGGATAGCCGTACGGCGGCGGTTGCTGCGGCGGGTACTGCGCGTGCTGCTGCTGCGGCGGGTGCTGCGGGTACCCCTGCGGGGCCTGGGACTGCTGCGGGGCCTGGGGCCGGGCGTGCTGCGGCTGGGCCTGCTGCGGGTCGGGCTGGGCCTGTCGGGGCCACTCGCCGTAGCCGCCGCGGTTCGGGTCGTTCATGTCCGTCACGCCGCTCAGCCTCCCGCGAACGGCGGGAGGATCTCGACCGTCCCGCCCTCGGTCAGGGCGACGGTCGTGTGGTCCCGGCCGCCCACCTGGGCGCCGTCGACCAGGTACGAGCTGTGCCCGAGCAGCCGGACGAGCTTCGGCTTGTCGGCGTGCCGCTCCTTGGCCGCCGCGAGCGCCTCCGCCAGGGTCGCCGCCTCGTACGGCTCCTCGGCCAGGCCGGCCTCGGACTTCGCCGCCGCCCAGTAGCGGATCGTGCCGCGCACCCGGGCGCCGCTCGCGGGCTCGGTGGTCGCGCCCATCGGGCCACCCCTTCTCGTCGTCCTCGCCCGGTCCCGGTGGCCCGGGGCGGGCGGCCGCCCGGTCGGGCGCCCGGCCCCCCGCACGAAGGGCCCGCGCTCGCGCCCCGCGTTGGGGGCCCGGATTGGGGGGAGCCCGCCCAGTCCC
>NZ_JBHWBZ010000088.1:0-26753 GCF_042735475.1 Kitasatospora sp. NPDC059577
GCGTAGACGGTTTCCCAGGGTGGGTAGTCGTGCGGGAGGTAGCGCCAGGGATGCCGGTGCGGTCGATGTAGAGGATCGCGTCGAGGAGGTCGCGCGGGTCGTGTTCGGGCGGCCGGCCGAAGGCAAGGGCTCGTGCGGTGCGTGCCTGGCGCCAGGCGGTCAGGGTGGGTTCGATCAGTGCCCAGCGGGCGTCGGACAGGTCGCTCGGATACGGTCGACGATCCGTCATGATGGCGGCATACTGCGGGATCGTCGTCTTGGCCATGGTCCGCGCATCTGCGCGGACAGATGCCATCGAGGCCGGCCTTTTGGAATGAGACAGGACGGAGTGCGCATCTTCGGCGGGCTTTCGTGGGCAGGTGCCACGCCGGTCACTTCTGCCTCGGGAGTCGCGCCAAGGGCTCCGACCGGACGGCTCGAAAACCCGCATCAACCAGCGCTTTCATGGGTGAAACGCCCAGTGAGGGCCCGTTTCAGAAGTGCACAGGCGGGCGCGTTCCTCCGGGTTCAGAGGCTGCGGATAGCTTCACCAAGGTCGCTGCCGTAGGACGACCAGCAGATCACTGATCCGTCGGAATCGATTTCTCCCATGTACCAGTCGTCATCACCCTTGGCCCTTACCAAGCACAGGCCCTGGAAGTCGATGATGACCTCGGACGGGAGCACCTCGTAGTCGGCCTGTCCCGCCAGCTCCACCACCACCAACCGCTGGAGCGAGAGCAGGGCTGCAGTCTCGTCTCCCGATACGGCGCGTATGCGTTCGAGCGTCCATCCGTCAGGCAGGGCAGAAGTCACGACGCAAGGGTCGCAGTTTCGGGCGAAGGAGTGCCACTAGTGCTGTGACCGAGAAGGTTCGCCGGGTTGCTCATCAGGCAGCGAGGGCAGGGCGGCCTCCCCAGCGGAGGCCTTTCTCGCCGCGGATGCGGGCTCGTTCGCGGCGTTGGGCGGCCAGGATGTCGGGATGGCGTGCGTTGGCGTTGCGCCAGCGCAGGTAACGGTGCAGTTCGCGGGTCTGGACCGTGTGGTTGGGGTGGTTGGAGTTGGCCAGGGTGAACTGCCGCAGTGGTCCGAAGTGCGCCTCGATCGGATTGGCCCAAGAGGCGCTGGTCGGGGTGAAGCACAGCTCGACCTTGTTCTTCCGGGCCCACTGCCGGATCTTGGTCCCCTTGTGGGCGGAGAGGTTGTCCAGGATCACGTAGATGGGGGCGCCGTCGGGTCGGGCGGCCCGGATGGATCTGAGCGCGGCGAGGGTGTTCGCGGCGCCCTTGCGGCGGCGGTTCACTCCCCACAGGGTGTCGTCGCCGATCGAGTAGCAGCCGTGGAAGTAGGTCACGCCGTGGGTGCGGTGGTAGGTCGCCGGCAGCCGGTCGGGCCGGCCCTGCTCGGCCCAGCAGGAGCCGCCGGTGGGGCGGATGCCCAGCGGTCCGAACTCGTCGAACGCGAATGTTCGGTCGGGGAAATGCTCCAGGACATGCTCGATCCGGTCGAGCTTGGCATCGTAGTCGGGGTCGGTGGATTCCTTCCACGTCTTGGTCCGCTGGAAGGTGACGCCGCGTCGGGCGAGGAGACAGCGCAGGGCCTCGCGGCCGATGCGGATCACCCGGCCGTGGACGCGGCGCAGGTAGGCGAGGAGCTTGCGTATCGACCAGCGGGTGAAGGGCTGGCCGAGCTTGGTGGGTCGGGTGCTGGCCGTTCAGGGCTGAGCTGGCGGGGACGGCCTCCCGCCCAGCGAGGGTCCAGGCAGGCGAGTCCGATCTCGTTGAAGCGGTGGATGACGTCACGCACCGTGTCCTCGTCCGCCTGCACCAGCCGGGCGATGACCGGCACCCGGTTGCCGCCGGCCGAGGCCATCAGCATCATCGCCCGTCGGTAGCGCACCGTGCTGGTGCTGCCCCGGCGCACGATCCGCTGTAACTGCCGCCCCTCCTGATCGGTCAGTCTTCGTACTCGGACCGGCTCTGCCATCGACGCCTCCACGTATCGGATGGGGTGTGTCCCATATCCAACCGGTCCGGAGCGCGCCGCCGCGAGACCCGACCCGTCTCGGTGCGACAGACCCGGGCAGCCGTGCAGGACCCGGCAGCTCACATGGGCAGGGCAGTCGCATTCGTCGGCGCGTCAGATCTCAAATTGGCGCCGCTCTCCGCATCGACGACGCGTGCGCGGGTAGGAAACCCGGGGGGCGCCCGGAGTGCTTGGGGTGGGTGTTCGACAAAGGATGTCCTCGGCAACTGGGGCAGCAACGTCGCCGCTACGCACGAGACCACCTTCAACGTCACCTGCCAATGACCCGGCAGTGAGGCGACCGGATGGCGGAGGTGCTGTCGATCGGCTCCGACGCCATCCGGGTCCAGGGGTCAGGGGTCAGGGGTGGACGAGCTTGAACCTGACGAACTCCTCGTTGACGATGAAGATCTCCTCCTCGGCGGCCAGCCACCGCTTGCGGTCCTGCAGCTTGCTGGTCTTGATCCTCTTCTTCGTCCCCGCCACCTTGAGGTAGAACTCGTCGCCGCCCAGGTCCTCGATCTGCCAGCGGGTGCCACAGCTGCTCTTCTCCAGCCTGATGTCGGCTCCGTAGAGGCACCAGGTGCGGTACTCGCCCCAGTTGGCGGACGTCGACTCGATGCTGTAGGTGAGGTCGTCGGCGTGCAGGGTGAAGACCAGGGCGGTGCCGTTGCCCGGCTGGTTCGTCAGGAGCGCGTAGTCCCAGCCCGCGTACACCTCGAACGTCGCCCCGCGGCCCGAGTTGGCCTGGACGAGGTAGACGGGGTCGAAGACGGTCTCCCGCTTCGAGGGCGCGGGGTGGGCGAAGCTCGCGGGGAACCGGTGACCGGCGGCGCGGTTCGCGGTGCCCTGGGCCGTCGACGCCGGGGCGGCACCCGCCAGCAGGGCGAGGCAGCCGGCCGCGGCGACCGCCGTGCGTCGCAGCGATCGGTGCAGCAGCAGTGACTTCCACATGGGCGTACCCCTCAGCGTTCGGCGTGGCCGGACTTCGATCCATCGGCCATCCTCGCCGTCCGGGAATCGGACTTCAGCGAACGGTTCCGGGGGGCCAGGGAATTCACACGGAAGAGTGAGTCTCGGGGCGTCGATAAAGGCGGCAGGCCCGCTCTCGCCGCGTGACCAAGCAACCCGGCGAACCTATGTGGTCACAGCACTAGCCGCTATGACCACCTGCGAGAGATCACCTGGGAGGACATCATCACGGTCCGGGACGCTGTCACCGGCAAACAGCGCGAAAGCCGTATCGTCGCCCTGCGGTCGCTGTTCAGGCATGCGAAGAGGAACGGCCAGATCTTCCGCAATCCCACGATCCGCATCCGCGTCCCCAGGCAGACCGGCGGTGTCCTCCAAGCTCTCGTCCAGGGGGATATCGACGAGGCTGTCGCCGCAGCCGGCACTCCGGACGTCCGGCTCATCGTCGCGCTCGCAGCTGTTCACGCGGCACGGCCGAAGATGATCCGCACCATGCAGTTGGAGGACGTTGACCTCGGCAACCGGCGCATCACCGTCGGCGGTCACGTCCGTCCGCTCGACGACCTCACCCACCGTGCGGTCCTGGACTGGCTCGACCACCGCCGCAACCGCTGGCCGAACACGGCCAACCCCCACCTGCTGATCACCCAGAAGGCCGCCGTCGAACTCGGCCCGGCTGGCAAACTCTGGACCACCCGGGCCACCCGCAACCTCACCGCCACCCTCGAACGGCTCCGCGTCGACCGCCAGCTCGAAGAGGCTCTCACCCCCGGCGCCGACCCGCTCCACCTCGCACTGGTCTTCGGCATCGACGAGAAGACCGCCATCCGCTACGCGGACTCAGCACGCCAACTCCTTCAGTCGAACATCGAGTCCGCCCCCATCGCTGCATTCCCTTCCCCGCCTTCAGCCACAAACTAATCGTCGGGCAACCATTGGTTCCGGCGTGTCGAGACCGTCAGCGCACCGATCAGCGGTGTGCTATTTTGCATGAAATCCAAGAGAGTGCTGCTATCTATGGCGGCGACTGCTGCGCTAGGTGCCTTGGTACTGTTCATCGTCGCCTTGTGGCGGATCCCTTGGTGGTTGGATCACCACTACCTGACAGATGATCTGACACCCGCACAGGCCACAGCGGTTTCAGGGATGCGGACAGCCCTGGTGACGCTGGGAGCCGGCCTTCTAGTGACTGCTGGGCTGTTTTATACGCACAGAACACTGGAACTGACGCGGGAGGGTCATGTCACCGATCGCTTCACCAAGGCAGTTGAGCAACTTGGCTCCACCGTGCTCGAAGTTCGTTTGGGTGGGGTTTACTCCCTGGAAAGGATCATGCATGACTCACCCAAGGACTACCAGACCGTCCTGGAGGTAGTCGCGGCCTTCGTTCGAGAGCGCGCCATCCCCCTTCAACAGGGGGTGTCTACTAGCGATCCTCGTGTCGCGCGGGCGCTTCGGCGCGTCTCGCAGACAGCAGCGCCATCAGTAAAGCCAACCACTGACGTGCAGGCTGCGCTGACCGTCTTGGGCCGTCGCACTTTGACTCACCGAGGTCGCCACCCTCTAGATCTCTCTAACGCTCATTTGGAAGGTTCTGGTCTGATGAACGCTGACCTGAGCAGCACCATTTTGGTTGGCGCCCACTTGGAGGGCGCCAACCTATCTTTCTCAAATCTAAGGAATTCTCTGTTGGTCAACGCTCGACTGGACGGCGCACTGATGGCCGTTACTCAGATGCAGGGCGCGCTTCTAGCGGGTGCAAGGCTGAGAGACGCGATGATGGTTGGCGCGAACCTGGACGACGCCGATTTGAAGGGTGCAGTCATGGATGGAGCATTGCTCGCTACTGTGGACCTTACAAATGTCAAAAATCTTACAGTGGACCAGATTGTGGCAGCTAAGCCGGACTCCAGCACGCGGTTGCCTTCGCACCTAGCTACGGATGAGCGGGTGCGCGAACGGATCCGCCACGTAGAGGCGGCTGGAGAATCAGAGCCTGCCTGAGAGGCGTGGGCCTGTCGGCACGCCGGCCTGTCCAGACCGACCCGGAGCCCGCCCCAGCGCACCCGGGTTGCCCTGACCCGGGCCGTGCAGACTCTTCCGCCGAAGCTGTGGCGATCGCTGACCTGGGACCAGGGCACGGAGATGACAGCCCAGCAGGCATTCACCATCGCCACCGGCATACCCGTCTACTTCTGCAACCCCGCCAGCCCCTGGCAGCGCGGCTCGAACGAGAACACCAACCGCCTGTTGCGGCAGTACTTCCCAAAGGGCACCGACCTGACCCGCCACACACCC
Source organism: Kitasatospora sp. NPDC059577 (assembly GCF_042735475.1). Classification (NCBI taxonomy): domain Bacteria; kingdom Bacillati; phylum Actinomycetota; class Actinomycetes; order Kitasatosporales; family Streptomycetaceae; genus Kitasatospora; species Kitasatospora sp. NPDC059577. The sequence continues at coordinate 5,275 of NZ_JBHWBZ010000088.1, forward strand.
GACGAACTGATGTCCGCCGCCGCCGAGCTCAACAGCCGCCCACGCAAAACGCTCGGCTGGGACACCCCAGCCGAGCGCATGCATAGACTGCTCGCGGCCTGATCAACCAAACACGTGTTGCAACGACCCCTCGAATTCGCCGCAGGTGACGGCCTTCCAGTGCTTTCTCAGGGCCCCAGCAGCCTACCGCCGGGCACAGACACCGCCCCCGACCGGGGACGGCCCGCTACGCCCACTCCACGCCGTGCTCGGCCAGCTGCGCGAGCTGCCCCGCAAGCCCGGCCCACAGGTCGGCCTCCGCGTAGTGCCAGGCGTTGAACAGCACCTGCCGCACGTACTTACACGCCAGCCCCGCGGTCTCCTTCTTCTCGCCGACGCGGGTCCGCATCTGGCTGGCGCCGAGATCGAGGCCTCGTCCTTCCGGACGATCTGGCGGGTCCTGCGGGCCCTTGCTGTCTACGACGCCCGGGTGGTCGGCCGGATCACCGAGCTGCGCGCCCACCGCGCCCAGCCCCAGCGCACCATCACGGCGGAGGCCGACGGGGAGGGCATCGGGGCCGGGGAAGGCGAGCGGCGGCCTGCGGTGTCGGAGCCGCCGGTCGAGTGGTTGCGGATCAACGCCGGCCACCACGCCCAAGCCATCCTGTAAGACGTGAAGCAGCGGACGTTCAACCCGCGGGACACCGAGTGGCAGCGCAAGCACTCCCTCGCCGTGTTCCACATCGAGCACGGCCACCTCGACCCCACCGACCAGGACGACGCACGCTGAGCTGGTCTCCTGGCCCGCCCGCCAGCGGCACCTGAACGGCCAGGGCCTGCTCGACCCCGCCCGCATCTCGGAACTGGACGCGCTCGGCATGATTTGGTCGAAGCACGCCAAGGCCTGGGAGTGGGGCCACGCCTACGCGAAGGCCTTCCATCACCAGCGCGGCCACCTGGTGATCCCCACTACAGCGAAACTCGACGACTACGCGGTGGGCGCCTGGATGCGCCGCCAGTGCAGGGTCGGCAACCTCACTGTCTCATAACATCACAACGATTCGAGACTGAACCACAGATCTCATGAGATAGATCTGAACAGCGCAAGTAGACCTGGTGTGTCGCTTCCGGGCGGACCGTCCCGGTCGAGCGGCAGACAGCGGTGCGGATCCTCGCCGCTGGGGCTTGAACCCCTGTGGCCGTCGTCTGGAACGGGGTGCGCAGCACCGTTTCGGCACGTCTGATCGTCGGGTCAGGCTCGTGACGTTGCGTCATCCGGTCATGGGGGGGTGCACCTCTACGCCTGAACGGCGTACTGTGGGAGCAGTGAAGCTCATGTTCGAAGCGTCGCCCATCTGTGCCCTTCGGACGGAGTACTAGCGGAGTGTCACGCGTCGGTGGCCAGACGATCCGACCCAATGCCGGTGTGTGCCGCAAAACCGCTACGCCCTTCGCGGGAGTCCGTGTCGGCGGGGCCGTGCCCGCGCAAGCCCTTCGGCTCGGAGTCCATGGTGTGTGCGGGAAGCGAGATGAACGCATTCGCCGACCAGCTCATGATCAGGTACCTGGCGCAGGACCAGGCCGAGCTACTCCTGGTCCCGCAGGACGACACCGACCGGCGCCGGGTGCAGGCCCTTCTTGCGGCTGTCTACGAACCGAGCCTGCTGGAGGTGCGGTGCGTGGACAAGGTCGCCGTCCGGGTGACCGGCTTTCAGGTGCCCGTGGCCGCTCCGGTGACGGTCCGTGGAAGCTGGGAAAAGCTGTTGCCAGACGTCGCCCAGGCGCGCGCCGTGCTGGAGGTCCCGACTGCCGCTGAGCCGCAGTGGATCGATCTGGCGCTGGAAGCCGTGGTCACCGCGCGGGTCGAGCTGACCGCGGGCGCGCTGGACGCGCTCGACTCCGAGGACCTCCGCTCCGAGGAGTTCGCCGCCCTCACCGACGAGGAGTTCGCCCAGCGCTTCTCCTTCCTCGACCTCACCGAACTGATGCGCCGCGCCGAGGTCGCCGACCTGGCGGAGCTCCGGGAGCAGTTCCCCCGGCTGTACCGCCTGCACTACGCGCAGCCGCCCCCCTTCGACCCAGGTGTGCCCGGCCGGATCTACCGGCTGGGTGTGTCCGTGTTGTTCTTCCCCGACCTGGACCTCGGCGCAGCCTTGCGCCGGCTGGCCCGGTGCCGGCGGGCGCTGGACGACCTGCGCCCGCGACCCGACGAGTACGACGGGGGAGAACTGCTCGCCGCCAGTGCATGGCTGGCGGTCTTCCCCGCCACCGCGCTTACTTCCCCAGCCGTGCCCTGGACGGCCGAGCAGGTGTCGCGCCTGCTCGCCGCAGAGGGCTCCGTGGCCGCGTTCGTGGAGACCACCTGAGCTCGTTCCACCTTTCCGAAGGACAGTCTCGTGACAGACCGTCACGCATTTTCACCGTCGGACCTTACGTAAGGAGCGGTCGATGGCGGTCAAGTACATCGATGTCAAGGCCAGCAGTGACCTGTTCGCGCCGGCCGTCCGGGCATTCGGGGACATCGCAATCATCGGCAGGAGCGGCTTCGGCACTGCGGCGGCGAAGCCCAAGGACATCGGCTCGCCGGCGGAGGCGGCGAAGAGCTTCCCGAACGGGCTGACCAGCTTGTCGGGCGACGCCGCCAAGGATTCCCACGCCATCATCGTCCCGGTGGACCTGCCGGTCGGTGCTGCTGTACGGATCGGCGTGGCCGCGGACACGGAGGTCCGTACCGTGACGAAGTCGGAGGCCGTCAGGACGGAGTCGGAGGCCGTCAGCGGGAAGCACACTCTCACCCTCAACCGGGCGCTGGACCGGGAGCACAAGGCCGGCGCCGTGGTCGAGCACGAGAGCGACCTGCTGCGGGCGATCAGTGCGGTGTTCCGCCAGTCGCCGCCGCCCACCAGGGTTTGGGGCGTCCAGGTGGACTTTGCTTCCCCCCTCTGGGACGCCGCGTTGGACGAGGTCGGCACGCTGGACGTGCAGATCGTCGCGCTGGCCAACATGCCGCTCAACGACGCCAACAAGGACACGCTCGGCCGGCTCGCCGACCATGTGAAGAACGTCGGCGGGGACGGCAAGGAGCGTATCGGCGTTGCCATGCTGGACAGGGACCTCCCCGTCGACAAGATGGTCGAGCAGAACGCTGCCCCTGTGAAGAACGAGCGGATGGTGCTGGTCGCTCACAGGTCTCCGGACGACGTGGCTGCCGCCACGGCCGGGGTGATCGCCGGGTACCGGCCGCACATCTCCATGCTACTCAAGCCGATCGACGTCGTGATGACGGGTCCGTTCGCCGACTCCGACGTCACCCTGCTTGACGATGCCCGGATCAACTGGATCACCAGCCCCGTCCTGCTCCCTGGTCACGCGCAGTACCTGGGCGAGGGTTACACCGCCGACGAGGGCGGCGGCAAGAAGTACATCGACGTCGTCCGCACCCTCGACGACGTCAACTTCCGGATCACGGCCCAGCTGATCAGGGCGATCGGCAACCTGAGGGTCTCCCGGGTCGGGCTGCGCTCCGTGGTGACACTGGTTGAGTCGGTGCTCGCGCCCCTGGTGCAGCAGGAGGTGATCGAGGACTTCGCGGTCGTGATCCCGCTGTTGGTCCTCTACGACAAGGACCCGGTGCAGCTCAACCCGGCGGAGGAGCAGAAGCTCAAAGACGCCCGCAGCATGCGGTCGGTCCCCATGACGGTGTCCGTCGTCTACGCCGGCGCGATCCACCGGCTGACGATCGACCTGGCCTTCACCTGACTGGGCTGCCGGGACAGCCGGTCAGCCAGGGAATCTCATCAGGGAAGATCAACAGGGAAGTGAGGGGCGACCATGCCCGAAGCCACCAAGTGGGACACCCGCCTGACGGTGATGCTGGACGGCACCGCCGTGTCACCCATCGACTCGTTCAACCCGATCTTCAACGTCCCGGTCCAGCCGGTCCACTCGCTGGAGGCCGACAACGTGGCCTATGTCGTCCAGCCGAAGGCCTTCACCTTCACCATGGCGGTGAAGGCGATCGGCACGGCCGTCGCCACCCTGACCAAGCTGGCCCTGGAGCGCACCAGCTTCGGCATCGGCGTGCAGGAGCAGAAGGGCACGGACTGGACGTTCAAGAAGATCACCTTCAACGACTGCTACATCACGTCCGTCGCCAACACCATCGTGATCGATGGTGTCCCGACCACCACGTTCAACTGCATCTGCCTGCAGGTCAGCCCCGAGAGCTGAGCCGCGCGGGAGCTCTGAGGAGCCGTGACCTACGGAGGTTGTGATGACGGAACCGCTGCCGGGACTTGGCGGGGAGCGACCGGACCCGGACGAGAGCGTGCTGCCGGTGGCCCGCGGCGGGCTGGTGGCGGTGAGCGCGGGGGAGAAGATCGTCGCGGCGCCCGGCTCCGAAGCCGCGGTGGCCGCCGCAGCCGCCGCGGGCGGCGAGGTGCACTACTGGTTCCCCGTCAAGGTGGTGCTGGCCGACGGTGGTGAACAGCCGCCGCCCGGCGACGACGTCGTCGAAACCGTCTGTGCCGCGCTGTACGAGGCACTGAGCTGACCGACCGACCGATCCGAACTGAGGAGCGGGCATGCCACGGGCCATCTGCCACTTCCCGATCACGGTGTCGCTGGGCCCTGACCCGACGGCCGAGGACCTGGAACGGCTGGAACAGGCCGTCGTGAAGCAGCTCACCGAGCGGCTGGCCGAGGCACGATGGCAGTTGGAACTGGGGCTCGCCGGGCCGTGGCAGGCGGTCGGCCCGGTGGGCCGCCGGGCGGAGGAGAACGCCGACCCTGACTGGATCGGCGCGTCGGGCACGGTCCACCAGGTGCCCTCGTACGACGCCGGCGGCGCGCCGCGGCCGGTCCGGGTGCAAGCCGCCCCGCCTTCGGGCCGGCCAACGACCCAGCTGCCCGCGGACCGGCCGTTCGACATCACCGCCTCGTACGCCGGAGGCCCCTACGGAGAGCACGATCTGCCCTTCGAGCTCGGTCGGCGCGGGATGCGGATGCTGATCACCTCCTCCGGGCGCGGCGCCGACGTGGCGGCCTTCGACCCGTCCAACGGCGAGGTCTGGGTGATCGACAACAAGGCCATCGGGGCCCGGGCGAAGCTGCGGGGTGAGGACACCACCGCCCTCGGCACAAACCTCGGGACCAGCCTGGAGGAGATCGAAACGCTGGTCCGCGGCATGCCGGACTTCCCCGAGCGGGCCGGGATCCTGCGGCGGCTGGAGGGCGCGTCGGCGGCCGTGCGGGCCGGGAAGCCGATTCCTGACGGGCTCGGCATCTGGCTCAAGCTCACCAACGCGGGCGGTTACGGCCACAGGGCGAGGATCCTCCCGCCCCAGGTGGAGCCGGAGGACGTGGTCGGGCCGGAGGTGCGGGCCCAACGGAAGCGGGACGAGGCGGAGGCACGTGCGGAAGGCGGACGGAGGAACGAGGCTGTGTCGACCGGACGGCCGCGCAGCCACGAGGAGACGACGGCCGTACGCGAACGGGTCGGCGGCGTCCGCTCGCGGGAGCCGGTGCCCGGCGGGCGGGCGGCGGACAGTCCGCCGCCGCTGCCGGGCTCCCAGCTCGGCCGCCGCCTGCGGGTGCTCGGCGGGGAGGTGCTCGTGCTCGCTGGCCTGTTCGCCTGGGAGATGCTGATGACCAAGCTGGAGTGGGCCATCGAGGACGCCTGGCTCCGGCCGCGGGCGGAGCGCCGGATGCGGGAACTCGAACCGGTGGTCACCGCGCGCCTCGACGCGCTCATCGACGACCTGGCGGAGATCCAGCTTAGTCACCCCGGCAATCCGCTCTACGGCGTGATCGGGCTGCTGACCATCCTCCACCGGGCCCCGGGCGAGGACGAGGCGCCGATCGGTCTCACGATCGAACTCACCTCGGTGTCGGTGGGCACGGAGAAGGTCGATCGAACCGAGCATTCGCGGACCTGGGTGGGTAGCTGGCTGACCGCTCGGGCACCGGAGGACCATACCCAATGGACCTTCTCGATCGAGCTCGACCCGCTGAGCGGGCCCGAGCTGCGGGACCACCTGCTGCGGCGGATCGCCGCCGAGGCGTTCGAGGCCGGCTCGTCCTCCGCCACCCCGCGCGAGCTGCTGGCCTCGCGGCACCGGCGCGACGAACTGCTGCGTCGGCTCACCGAATGGGGCGGGCCGTGAGCGCCGGCGGCGGCACCGTTTGGATCCGGCCGCACCGGCCGGACCAGGTGCATTTCGAGGGTTTCGGCGGCGGCAGCCCGGATCCTGAACTGCGCCGAAGGGTGGAGCGGGTGCTGTTGCGGGCGGTCGCCACCGTACTCGACCGGCTGGAGCCGGCGGACCTGGCGATCGAGCGGCCGTCGTCCGCCGGTGCGGGCCCGGGGCCCGCGTTCGTCGAACCGCCGGGTACCGCGTCCACGCCGGTGGCGGCCGCCTTCGACGCCGTACCTCCCGGGGCGGCCGTGCCGACGCCGACCGTGGGCGAGTTGGAACCCGCCGAGGCGGAGCCCACCGAGACCGGGCCCACGGGGGCCGGGCCGCGAAGCGGGGCTCGGCTGGCGTTCGCGATGTCGCTGCCTGTCGACCTGGTGGAGGGCCCGCCGGAGCCCGGGATGCCCACCGCCGCGCCGTCAGCACCGCAGCCTGCCGCGCCCGCCGCGGTGCCGCCTGTCGCACCGTCGGCCGTGTCCGCCGCCGTCTCCGTCCCTGTCCCCGTCCCCGTTCCCGGTGCCGCTCCCGCCGACGCACCGCCGGCCGGCCTGTCCGCGCCGTCCGCGCCCGACGAGGTGATCGAAGGTGTCAGTGGTCTTGAGGACCGGGGGGTGATGACCCTCCCGGAGGGCCGGACGGTCGTGCTGGTGGGACACGCCTCGCGCTACGTCCGGGCAACCAACCTCTCCCGGGCGATCCAGCTGGGCCGGGCCGTCTTTGGCGCCACCTCCTTCGCTGTGCTGGAAGGCCCGCTGGGCGCGCCGGACACCAGGATTTGGGCGGTCGCGACCGACATCACGGTCAGCAACGAGGATCTGGAGATTCTCGAGGGAAAGGCCGCCACCGGGGCGGAGTTGAAGGCCGTCAAGGCCACCGTGGAGCGGGTGCTGACGGATCGGGAAGGCCACCGCTACGAGATCGTCACCGTGATCACCAAGGAACGCAACACCGTGAGCACGGATCTGGGGGCCGGTCTCCAGCTGCAACGGCGACTGACGGCCGGCGGGGCGGAGCTGGGCGAGGAGGCGGTCCGGGTGATGGTCTTCACCGTCCTGGACCCGCTCGTCGACCAAGCGCTCGCTGGCGACACCGAGCGGCTCCGGGAGGCCGCCGAGCGGCTGGCCGAGTTGGACGCGGCGGCGTTCGCCCTTGTCGACTGGATCACCAAGTGCCGGTATCTCACCGTCCTGGTCAAGGCGTGGACCTGGAAGGCGCAGCAGCGGGCGATCGTCGAACTCATGTGCTCGCTGCAGAGCGTCGCCGAGTTGGACGCGGTGCGGCAGCGGCTGGCCGAGGCCAGAATCGCCACTCAGTTGTTCGAGGACGTCGGAGACGACCTGTGGCACCTGCTGGTCACCGTCGGCACCAGGTTCGGCGGTCACGAGGAGCTGACAGCGAAGGCTGTCACTGCCCTGGTCGTCGAGTCGTTCGCGCTGCCGCCGGAGACCAGGCAGGCGATCCGCGAGAACGCACTGACCGGCGCGGGCGAGGAACTGACTGACGTGCTGCGGTTGCAGGTCATGTCGGCCGCCGGTGCGGTCGTGAGCATGCTACGCGGGATGATCGAGGGACTGGAGCTGATGGTCACCCGGCCCGATCAGGTGATCATCGGCCTCGGTCAGCTGGCCCGGCTGGTCGTGCTGTGCGAGCTCTCCCGCTATGACTACGCGCCAGCGCTGGCCGAGATGCGCAAGCTGGTGCAGCAGATCGGCCCGAAGCTGGCGGCTGGGGTGCGGGGCGCGGCGGTGCTCCGCGTCGGCGGGAACGTCCTGAGCAAGATCTGGTGGGCGGTGGTCGTCGAGGTGGCGTCCTGGTTCATCGGCATCGGCGAGGTCAAGGCGGCCGCTGAGGCCGCCGGGCTGACCGAGAAGCTGGCCGTGCTGGCACGGTTCCTCGGCCTGATCGGCAAGGCGGCGGAGAGCGCCGAAGGCCAGCGCGCGGTGCTCCGGCTGACCCGGTTGGCCCGCGCGATGCTGGCCGGCAGCGTGGTGCTGCGGGAAGCCGAGGGGGAGTCGGCAGTCATACGGCTGCTCTCCCACCTTCCGGCGGAGGAAGAGGCCCGGCTCGCCCGGCTGCTGGACCGTCACGAGATCGCCGAGGGAGCCACCCTGGCGCAGCTGTCGGCCCATCCGCACCTGGGGGAAGCGGTCCAGCGGTCGGTGCGCAAGGCGGAGATCCTGCAGACCTTCGCAGGCAAGTCCGGTGGCCTGACCGAGGAGCTCGGTGCGTGGTTCCGCCACCTGGCCGGGCCCGGCGGCTTCGAGGAACGCGAACTCGCGACGATGGCGAAGGTGCTCAAGCCCGGCGAGGGCGGCACGTTCCTGGCGGCGCTGGAACAGATCGGGTTCCGGCGGATAGGCGCGGGCGGAGAAGTGGGGGCCGGGTTCCTGACCGCCCTGGCGGGGAGCCCCCGGGGGATGGATGCGGTGCGGGTGGTCGGCTGGAAGGTCATCAGGGCGGCGTTCGAGCACGCGGGCGGAGAGGCGGAGCGGTTCGAGGCCGTGCTGCTGGAAGTCGCCCGGGCGCAGGAGCGGGCCCGGCAGGGGAACAAGGCGGCCACCTTCGCCTCCATGTTGGAGCAGCTCGGCCGTGGCGACACCGAGGCTTGGCAGGTGGCCACCGGGATGGCCAGGGCTGGACGGAAGATCGAGCACGCGGACGTGTTGGCCTGGATCGAGCGGACCCGGAGCCTCTACCGCGGGACACCGCAAGAAAGGGATATGGGGAATCTGCTGGAGCGGCTGTCGCAGGAGAACCCGGAACGGGCCGGAGCGGTGATCGAGGAGATCGACCGCCGTCTCGCCGCTGGCGGCAAGGGCGCCCTCGTCGACCCGGCGAACCTCGCGGAGATGGTCGACGACGCCGCCAAGTGGGCGGGCGAGGACGAGAAGCTGCTGTCCCACGTTCCGGCGGACGAACCGTTCGACATCACCGCTTCGCATGCCGGCGCTGCCTATGGCGAGCACGACCTGCCGTTCGCACTCGACAAGGACGGGATGGACATGCTGATCACCTCCTCCGGGGCGGGGGCCCACAGGCTCCACGGGCACGGTGCCGACGCGGTGGCCTTCAGTCGGGCGACCGGCGAGATCTGGGTGATCGACAACAAGGCCACGGGCAGCCTGGGAAAGCTGCCGGGCGAGAAGGCCACCGCCCTCGGCCAGAACCTCCGGAGCACCATGGAGGAGATCGTCACGCTGGTTCGTGGCATGCCGGAGTTCGAGGAGAAAGCGGATCTCCTCCGGCGGCTGGAGAGCGCACTGGAGGCGGTGAACGCCGGTAAGCCGATCCCCAAGGAACTCGCGGTGAAGCTCAAGCTCACCAACGCCGGCGGCTACGGCCACGGCGCGCGGAACCTGCCGTTGCAGGTGGAGTACAAGGACGTGGTCGATGATGCGGCCAGGAAGCAGCGCAGGGCGGACCTGACGGAGGCGAGATGGCTGGCGGGGGAGAGCAGGGAGAGGATTCGGACCGGACGGCCGCCCAGCCACGAGGAGACCGAGGCCATGCGGGAAGCGGTCTGGGGTGCTCGCTCCCGTCGGCCGGTCTCCGGCAAGCAGACCGCGCCCGAGCCGGTTCTCCCGCCTGAGTTGGCACCACCGGCCGCGCAGCCGGGTCCCGCGGTCGGACCGGAGCCGTCCGCATCGCCGGTTCTCGCGCCGGAGCCTGAAGCGTCCGCACTGCCAGCCCCCGCCCCCGAGCCCGAACTACCCGCCCCGGAGTCCCCCGCCCGGGCACGGGTGGTCCTCGAGGAGCGGGCCGCCCCGCTACCCGAGGAAGTGCTCGAGGAAGTGCTCGAGGAAGTGCTAGAGGAACTGCCGGACGAGCCGCCCGCCCGGGCCGCCCGGGCCGCCCGCCGCCCCGACGACGGTAACGCGAAGAGGTAGGTGAAGGAGCATGGTCGCCGGCCGGAACGTCCCCGTGCTGATCGGTGCCGTGCCCCTGTTCACCGTCACCAGTCTGAGCCTGAACGAGGGTTACCAGGTGGTCCGGATCGCCGGAAGTCGGCTCGCCCAGTTGGTCGCGCCGACCACCCGGACCATCTCGGTCGACGCGGTGCTGGTCGGCTCCACCCGGCTGGTCGTCAAGAAGGGCCTGGAGAGCCTGGCGATGACGTCGCGTGCCTTGGCAGCCGCGACCGCGCCGTTTGTGAGCCTGGCCGGCATCCCGGTGGTCTGCGGGATGACCGTCAGCCTGGACATGCAGATCACCAGCCTGAAGTTCACCCAGTCCAACCAGAAGCGGGACGCCATCGACGTCGTCATCACCCTCGAACAGGTGCCGCGCTCCAGCGTGTCGGCGATCGTCGGTGAGGCGCTGGACATGGCGCTGGCCGCCGGCATGCTCGCCGTCCCCAGCCTCAGCGGCAACATCCCGATCGAACGCCAGCTCGGAGGAACACTGTGAGCACGCCCCGCTCCTCGGCCGCCCCCCGCCCTCCGGACGCCCCGGAGTACCGCCGGCTACCCGTCGAAGCCGACGAGGGCCTGCCCCAGGTGTTCACCTGCCGCATCGGTGACACCTCCTACGAGTTCGGCCTCTACGCCGTGGTCGACGCCCGCCCGGACGACCCGCTGGACACCGTCTACGACCTGGGCCCGGGGCCCGCCGCGGACCCACCGGTCACGCCGCCCGGCTACCTGGTGCTGCGGGTGGTCCGCCAGGGCGCGGGCGGGCCGCGGACCGCCCTGCTGCGCAAGCTCGTCGCCGAGCCGGGGCTGGTCCACCCCGCCGACCGGCTGGCCGTCCGGCTGCTGGAGGCCCGGGTGGCCCGGGGCAACCTCAACGGCCGGGGCCACTACGGCAGCAGCATCGTGATCGGGGTGGCCGAGCGATGGGCGTGATCATCTCCTACCTGGTCGACTTCCCGACGCTCGGCGTCAAGGTGTCCAACGACGCCGTCTCCGGGGGCCTCCAGGTGGACGCCGAGATCATCGTGAAGTACGCCTTCGGCGAGGCCGGCACCTTCGAGATCCACCTGGCGGACCTCCCGATGGCCGCGCACCGGCAGCTGGTCGCCGCGCTCGCCGGCGCCGGCACCGGCCCGGACGGTGGGGTCAAGGTGTCCGTCCGGCTCGGCTACCTGGACGTCCCCGGCGCCCGCCGGACGGTGCTGACCGGCCGGGTGGTGAAGCTGACCTCCTCGACCCGGTACCCGCCGCTCGGCATCACCCTCAGCGGCTTCGAGGAGGCCGCGTACAAGCTGCTGGCCGCCGTCGCCGTCAACGTGGAGAAGGACGTCACCCGCACCGCCCGCATCATGCTGCGCAAGATCACGCCCACCCGGGCGGCCGAGTGGGTCGCGGCAGCGGCCGGCGTCGAGCTGACCGGCCCGCGCGACGACGAGGAGGAGCTCGACAGCATCAACTCCGAGGACCGCCATGCCTTCGGCTTGCTGAAGCGGCTCGCCGACGCGTACGGAGCCGAACTGCTGGTGCAGGAGGGCGCGGTGCAGTTCGGGAAGGCCGTGAGCTACCCGCCGGATAGCGGACTGCCGTCGGTACCCGACCCGTCCGCCCTGCTGGCCCTGTTCACCGCCGAGGACACCCTGATCGCGGTGAAGGGGATGACCAGCGCCCGGCTGGCCGAGTTCCGCCCCGCCCACCTCGGCCCGGTCTCCGCGTTCGGCGTCGAGAGCGACTTGCCGAAGGGCGACGTGTCCGCCTTCGACTTCACCGTGCTCGGTGTGCCCGACCTGCGGGCCGGGCAACTGGTCGCGGCCAGCGTCCAGGGCTATCAGAACCCGCTGGACGGCTTCCGGATCGTCCAGCTCACCCACAAGCTGGCCCGGAGCACCGGCTACGTCTGCACCGGCCGGGCGACGGCCTTCACCAAGGCGACGGCCTCCTTCTTGGGGACGGGCTCCGCCAGGGACGGCAACCGGCAGGCCACCGCCAAGGCGCGCCGCGGCACCCCGCAGGCCGTGGCCGCCGCGATCACCCGCCGGATCAGGGACGAACTCGCGTTCACACCGTCCGTGGACGTCGGGCAGGCGCGCACCGCCGATCCGGCCGCCCGTACGGTGAGCCTCGGCTACGGACAGACCGGCGACCGCCTGGTGGTCTCGCCCAGTGTCGACCTGCCGGTGCCCGACGACGACCGCCTGCTGCCCGACAAGCCGCTCGCCGCGCCGTTCGCCTGGCATCGCGTCGGCCTCTCCGTCCCCGTCTACGCGGGCATGCGCGCCCTGCTGAACGACGTTCGGGACGTGCGGGACGACACGGTCGTCACCGGCTTCCTCTGGGCGAACGACAGCGACGGGCGGATGGACCGGCCGAAGGCCCGAAGCGGCGACTGGTGGCTCTGCCTGCCCACCGAGCTGTCGTCGGGCCCCACCCCGCGCCCCACCGGCAAGGGTGCCAACGACCTCACCGCCGCCGACGGCCGCCGGGTCGTCGAGGCGGTCGGGCTGAAGGTCTCGGTCGGCAAGGACGCCTGCTCGCCGGTCGGCGACCGCCCCGAGGACGGCGCCGCGGACGAGTTCCTGCTGCACCACAAGTCCGGCACCGAGGTGCGGATCGACTCCCGCGGCAGCGTGAGCGTCACGGCCGCCGCCACCGGCAAGGTGACGGGCGGCGCCGCCGACAGCGGCGGTGAGGTCACGGTCGGCGTCGGTGCCACCGGCAAGGTGACGGTCAGCGCGGGAAGCGGCGGCCAGGTGACGGTCAGCGCGGACGGTGCCGAGCTGAGCCTCGCGAAGCAGAATGTGACCCTGTCGGCCGGCGGCGTGACGCTGACGGTCGGAGACGGAAAGGTGGCGATCCGCTGATGCCTCTGGTACTCGTCGAAGGCGCCGTCATCAGCTGCCCGCACGGCGGGACGAGCAAACTCCTGGGCGGCAGTCCGAGCGCCACCGTCAACGGCCAGGGCGTGCTCACCTCCGGCAAGGAGGCCGGCATCGTGTTCGGCGGCGCGCCCGGCCCGCCACCGCCCGGCATGGTCACACCCTGCACGGCGGTCACTCCCGCCGGGACACCGCAGCCGTGCGTCACCGCGCCCACGCCACCCCAGAGGCTGGCCCGGCACCTGCTGGTCGGCGAGCAGCCCGCCCTGCTGGCGACCGCGGGCGGCGCCACCGCCAGCGGCGCCGGGCCCGGGAAATGGCAGGTCACCGACCCGGGCCAGCAGATCCTGGAGGCCGAGTGATGGCCGATCCCGGACTCACCACCCCCGGACCGACCGGTCTCCCGGCCACCCGCCCGCCCGGCGGACCGGCCCCCGGGGCGCCCGCCCTGGGCCGCAGCCTCGCCATCGACGACGGGGACCTCGTCATCGACCGCACCACCCACGGGCCCGCCCTGGTCGAGGGCTTCCCGGCCCTCGTCCAGGCCCTCGTCCTGACCGTCCGCACCCAGGTCGGCACCGACCTCCTCAACGTCGGCTTCGGCTTCGACGCCCTCGCCGTCACCCGCTACGCCGAGGGTGCCGCGGCCCGCCGCGAGCACATCCGGATGGAGCTGGTCCGCTGCCTCGACACCGACCCCAGGGTCACCGGCGTGCGCGAGGTCCTCTTCGAGGACGACCCGCGCCTCGCCGAACTCGCCCCCGACCGGGCCGCGCTCCGCGACCCGGACGCCGAACGCGCCAGCCGCAGCCACACCGTGTACGCCGTCGTGGACACCGTCGCCGGCACGGCGCTGACGATCGAAACGGGAGGACGCCTTGAGTGACCAGGACCAGTACGGCGTGACCCCGGAGGGCTTCGTACTCAAGGGGCTCGACCGCATCGTCGCCGACCAGCAGGCCCGCGCCCGCGCCATGTTCGGCAGCGACGTCGACCTCGGCTCGGGCAGCGCGCTGCGCAAGGTGCTCGACGCGGCGGCCGTCCACGTCCACGAGCTCTGGCGCGCCATGGAGAAGCAGTACTACGCCAACTTCGTCACCACCGCCCAGGGCGACGCCCTCAACCTGCTCGGTACCGACCTCGGCCTGGAACGGCAGTTCCAGTACGCCACCGGCACCGCCGCCCTCGCCCTCACCGGCGCCGACCCGCAGCACCGGTTCACCCTGCCCCGCGGCACCGTCGTCGAGACCCAGGGCGACCCGCCGCACACCAGCCTGCGCACCACCGCCACGGTCACCCTCATCGCCGGCGCGCTGCCGCTCACGGTCGGCGTCCGGGCCGTCCTGCGCGGCCGTGCCGGGGAACTGCCGGCCGGGCAGGCCCTGCGACTGGAGCCCAACTGGGCCCGGCTCCACCTCAACCTCGGGCCCGCCGTCGTCACCGCCGCCGTGTCCACCGCGGTCACCGGCGGCACGCTGCGCGAACCCGACGACACCTACCGGGCCCGGCTGCTCGGCGTCCCGCACACCCTGTGGACCAAGGACGCCCTGCTCGCCCGGATCCTCGACGTGCCCGGCGTGCGGGACGCCGCCGTGTTCGACCCGCTTGGCGGCGTCGAGAGCTCCCGGGGCGACTTCCACACCTACCAGTTCGGCCAGCGCACCTTCACCGCCGGCCGCCGTACCGGCTCCCCGTACTTCTTCGACGTCGTCGTCGCCGTCGAGGAGGGATGGCCCTGGCACAAGGACGAGAGCTCCGTCCCGCCGGTCTACGAAGGCGTGCTGGACGTCGTCCGCCAGTGGCGGCCGGTCTCCGTCTTCCCCGACATCAAACCCGCCGACCAGGTGGACGTCGGCATCCGCGGCACCCTGGTCGTCCAGGCCGGGCACGACCCGGAGGCCATCCGCGGCGAGATCCTCACCGCCGTCCAGGCCGGGGTGGACCGGCTGCGCCTCGGACGCAGCGTCCTCCACTCCGACATCGTACTCACAGCGCGGTCCGTCGCTGGCGTCGTGGACGTGCAGAACCTCCGGCTGCGCCGCGGCGCCCCGGCCTTCGGCGGCGTAGGCCTCGGACACGCCGTCTTCGGCAGCGCGGCCGAGCTGTCGGTGGGCGAGAACCTCACTCTCGCGGCCGAGGAGATCGCCCAGTTCGCCCTCGACAGCCAGCTGATCGACCTCCAGGTGGCCGGGCCATGAGTACTGACGGGTGCCCGACGGCCGGCAGCGACCCGCTCGGCTCCGCCGACCTGTTCGAGGTGCTGAGCGGCGGCCTCACCCCCGTTTACGACCGGGGCATGGAGCGCCGGACCCTCCCGCTCGCCGCCGCCGAACCGGTTCCCGGCGTGGTCGAACTGCACCCCCTCGCCTACGACTTCGCCCACTACGCGGACCGTTGGGGCCGCGAACCCGACGCCCCCCGCTATCTGCTCGCCCCCACCCGGACGACCGGCGAAGCGGTCACCGTTGAGGTCGCCTTCGGGCGCACCGGCGCGTCCGAGGAGACGGTTGAGACGACCGAGGCACGGTTCCCGGCCGGCTGGCCCGGCGGCGACGCCGTCGCCGTCGAACTGCCCGGACGCGCCGACGAGTTCACCCACGCGCTGCGGATCACCGCGATCCGGCCCAGGCCCCCCGCGCCGCAGGGTGCGGGCGACTGGCGGCTCACCGTACTGCTCGGCAACCTCGCCAAGCTGCTCTGGGTGGTCGGCAGGGACTACCAGGACGTCACCCGCCGGCTCGCCGACGTCGCCGCACAGCGCAACGCCCACAGTGCCCGCGCCGCCGGCCTCGACCTGCTCGGCCAGGACCTCGGCGCCCCTCGCTTCCCGCCCCGCCCCTACTCGTGGGACGACCGGACCGTCGCGCTCTACCACTTCGACGACGTCCCGCCGGACGGCTCCTCCGAGGTCCTGACCGTCGCCGACGCCGGCGGCCGATTCGGCGCCACGCCCCACGACGGGACCAACGAGGGGGCCCGGCCGGGCCGCGCCGGGCGCTTCTCCCGCGCCTTTGGCTTCGGACCGGACGGCGGCATCAGCGTCCCCGACCACCCCGATCTCGCCGTCGCCGCCGACGCCGACCTCACCGCCGAGGCCGTCGTCCGCCCCGACCGAGCCGCCACAGGCACCGGCACCGTCCTCGCCAAACGCGACCGCCTCGACCCCGCCGCGCCCGGCTGGTCGCTCACCATCGGCGGCTTCCGCGGAATCGACCACAACCTGCGGCTCTCCCTCGGCGACGGCACCAGGCACCCCGAGCTCTTCGCCGACCGCGACCTCGGCGACGGCCGCTTCCACCACCTCGCCGCGACCCTGCGGCGCACCCCGGACGGCACCGTCGTCGGTCTGTACCTGGACGGCGTCCAGGTGACCCGTGAGGTCGTCCCCGGGCTCGGCGCCCTCACCAGCCACGCCCCCCTGCTCATCGGCCGCTTCAGGGAGACCACTCCCACGGCGCCCGCGGCCGCCCAGTACCAGGGCCTGATCGAGGAGGTCCGGCTCTCGAAGACCGCCCGCACCTGCTTCGACCCGGTCACCGGAGAGGGTGACGAGCACTACCGGCACCGCCTGGAGCTCTTCCAACGCTGGCTGGTGCCCACCCCCTACGCCCTCCAGGACGCGCTCAACCGAGCGGCTGGCCGGGTCCGCGGCGACCCGCCGCCTGCCGACGACCCGCACGCACCCCCGACCTCCTTCGAGATCGACGAGACCACCGGCGCGATCGCCACCGGCTCGCTCGACCTGCGAGTCCTCCCGGCGCCACTTACCACCGGCCAGTCCATCACCGCCGACGGTGACCGGCTTCGCAGCGAGGCCGAGGCCGTCGGCACCGCCGCCGAGGAGTCCGACTTCGACCCCGGCTGGCTCTGCCGCCACCCCGGCGCCACCGGGCTCGCCTTCGCCGACGACAACGGCCGGCTGATGCAACTCGGCGTTCGCCGCGCGCTGGACGCGCTGCTCACCCGGCTCGGCCTTCTCGCACCCTGCACCCTCACCGTGGTCCGGGGCTACGACCCGTCCGCGACCGACGACCTCTGCTCCGTTGGCCGGGCCCTGCTGCTGCGGCTCGACGGGCCCGGCGGCCCCGCCGGCCCCGGCCCGACTGCGGAACTCGGCGTCCAGGCGCACGCCGCCGGCTTCGGCTGGGTCGGCCACACCGCCGACGGCCTGCTGCGCGTCGCCCAGCCGGCCGGCGACGCCTTCGCCATCACCCTGACCACCGACCCCGCCGCACCGCCGCTCCCCGGCACCGACCTGACGTGCGGCCAGTCCGCCGACCTCGTCCTCGACCCCGACCCGAGCGGGCTCCCCGACGTCGCGCTCCGCTGGTCCGTCACGTCCGGCGGCCCCGGCACCGCGAAAGTCGAACGCGCCCCCGGCCGGCCCGCCGCGCTGAGGGCGGGCGCCGCCGGAGACGTCACCGTCACCGTCGAGGCGGGCCGGTCCGGCCACACCCGCACCGGACGCCGGGTGGTCCGCATCGGTGTGACGGAGGCCGAGCTGACCGCCGCCGGATCGATCAGCCGCGACGGCCGGCTCGGCGCCACCGAGGCCCAGGCGGCCGGCGCGCTCACCGAGGACTTCGACCCGGCCTACCTCCAGCTGCGCACCGACGACCTGACCGCCCCGCCCCGCCGGGTGGTCTTCGGGCCCGATCCGGGAGCGCGCCGGATGCAGCCGGCCGCCGGTGCGGCCCTGGACCGCCTGCTCGACCTGCTCGGCCCGACGGCTGGCAGTCTGCATGTGCTCGCCGCCTTCGACCCGGCCCCGCCCGGACAGCCCGACCACGGTCTGGCAGGCCAGGGCCGTGTCCTGGAGCTCACCCACGACACCCTGTCCGCACAGGCCCTGGCCGTGCGTGCCTTCGCTGCCGGGGCCGACCACGTCGCGCTCCCGCCACCAGACACCGGCGGCGGGCCCGCCACCGTGCGGATCGCGGTCGCAGCGGGCGGGCAACTGCGCGCGGCGGTCGTGGGCGCCACCCGGGCCGTCGGATCCGCCGGGGCCGAGGTGCGGGTGACGGAGACCGTCACGGTCGACGTCACCCCGCGGGTGGCGCCCGCCGCCGCCTGCCTCGCCCCCGACGGCGGCCGGCTCTTCCTCTCCGACCCCGGCCGACACCGGGTCCTAGCCGTCCAGCTGTCGGCCACTGCGCCGACCGAGCTGCCCGTTCCGACGCTCTCCGCCGACCGGCCGGTGCGCCCGCTGCCCGGCGCGCTCGCCTTCGCGGGCGGCTGGCTCATCGTCGCCCACCGGGCCCTCGGGCGGCTGGACGCACTCGACCCCGTCACCCTGGAGCCCGTCCGGTCAATCGTCGACCTGCCCGCTCCGACGGCCCTGGCCACCGACGGCGCCAGGCTCTTCGTCGCCTGCGCCGGCGACACTAGCCTTCGCGCGTTCGACGTGGAGAGCCTGGAGCAGACCGGCAGTCTCGACCTTTGGGGCACGCCCACCGCGCTCGCGACCGGCCCGAACAGCCCGGTGCTCGTCGTCCTGTTCGACGGCGGCGGGTTCTGCCTGGTGACCCGGACCGCGCTGCAGATCCAGGGTGGCATGGTCGACGCGGGTGTCAAGGCGCGGTGTGCGGCCTTCGCCTCGGACGGCACCCGGCTGTACGTGGGCGCGGACCCCGCGATCGGCGGCACCACCGGTTCCGTCCGCGTCTTCACGAACGGCGCGACCGCGCCGAGCGCCGTGGTGGACGGCTTCCCACCCGGCACCGTCCCGGTGGCGATGTGCCCGGCCACCGGCCGGCGGCAGCTGTACGTCGCGACCGCCGACCCGGGGGCGACGACCGCCGGGCGCATCCACGTGCTCGGCCCCCTCGCCCATCCGCAGGCGCCGAGCAAGGAGGGGCTGCTGCCGACGGCCTTCGACCCGGGCGGCGACTGCCGGGTGCTGGCCGCCTCCCCACCCGGCGCACCGTACCGGCCCTGCCTGCTGGCCGCGGTGGAGTCCACCGCCGCGGTGCTGCTCGCCGACCAGACCCCGCTCTCGGGCGACCCGCCGCGGCCGCCGCAACTGGCCGCCCGGCTGGTGCCGACCCTGGAGCCCGACACACAACTCACCTGGGCCACCGCACCGGTGGGCCCCGGCCGGGCCGAGCCGCGCTCACCGGAGAGCCCGGTCACCCGGGTCGCCGGCCGCGCTCCCGGCTTGGTCCGGCTGACCGCCGCCTACCTGCGGGGCAGTCCGGTGCTGCCCTACCAGTGCGAGGTGCGGCTGCGGTCGGACCTGGAGGCCCGGCCGCCGCAGGACGTGGTGGTCAGCAAGGACCAGTACGATCTGGTGCTCAACATCCTCAACTGGTTCCAGCCTCTCGGCATCGAGTTCCGGACCGGCCGCCTCCGCCGCCACGTCCGCGAACTCGCCGACGCCGAACCCGGATTGCTGCCCGCCTACACCTTCCCCGCCTACCGGACCGGAGACCGGCGGCTGCGCGCGTTCCTGACCGCACCGGCACCCGACGACCAACGGTCCGACGGCTCCAACGACGAGTACGGGACCAACGACCGACGGCGCTGACGACCCTGGAGAACGACGATGGCAATCACCCCTTACACGCCCAAGTTCAGTCACACCGACTGGATCGACAACGAGGACCGAGTGCAGGCGGGCGGCGAGAACGGCTTCAACATCCGTTTCCACAATCTGGAGACCGAGTTCGCCACCTTGGCCGAGAAGCACCTCAACCCGCTGATCAACTCGCTCTCCACGACCGGCCCGTCCTTCCTCTCGCTGATACCGATCCTGGCCCCCAAGCTGGCGTTTGATTCCGCGCCCAACGCGACGATGCCGCCGGCCTGGATGCTCAGGGGTGAGTCCGCGCAGAAAATCTCGGGGGTGTCCGAAGCGCACGGGATCATGAACATCACACTCCCCGACGGGGTGGAGATCAAGTCCATGATGGTGGCCGGGAGTCAGTCCGTGCCAACCGATCAGTTCCCCAAGCTGGTGCTGCACCGCAAGGTCGTCGAGGGCACCGCGCTTTCGGAGCCCCTGATCACGATCGACAAGTTCGGCGTCGAGGCCTTCCCCACGGGGCAGGTGATCGTCAACAACAGGACCCACCAGTACAACGTCACGGCTGATCTGGAGCACGCGACCGCGGACAGCACGGTCATCCTGTTCACCTTCCGGATCACCTATCAATGAGCGGGGCAGAGGAGGAACAGCCATGGTGCCGGTGGGACCTGCCCAAGCACAGGACAGCTCCGGCGGCCTCGACCCGGGGCAGCAGAACCCGCTGCTCAGGTACGGCGTCCGGGGTGACAGGGCGGCCGGGGAAGGCGTGATCGGCGGGATCCAGCGGCCCGGCGACCCCGGGCCCGACGGACAGAACCCGGGTGAGGAGTCACCCGGGCGCGGAATCGCCGCGACGCGGCGTGCAGGAGGATGGTGAGGACGATGCCGATCAAGCCACCGGAGTCGCAGGATGTGCCGAGCGGGTTCGATCCGGGAGACGCCAGTCCGCCGATCAGGTTCGGGGTGTTCGGGGACAGTCAGGTCGGGCCGGGGCTACTGGGCAGCAGTGGAAGAGCCGCGGGGGGCGTGGATGGCGGGATCGAGAGCGGGGCGGGCGTACTCGGTGTCAATACGGCGGTGAAGGGCGTCGGGGTGCACGGCAGCTGCCGCGCGGGGACGGGTGTCTCCGGCCGCGGGGGTGGCGCGGGGGCGGGCGTGGCCGGGGTCGCGGAGGCCGGCCCGGGAGTGTCGGGCTGGAGCGACACCGGGCCGGGGGTCACCGGGAGCAGTGCCACCATCGGGGTGTACGGCGAGAGCAGGCACGACGGCACGACCGGGAGCGTCCTTACGGAACCGTCGGGCAGCATCGGGGTGATGGCGGTGGGAGAGGTCGGACTTCGGGCCGTGGGCGTGCCCGTTGCGGCCGAGCTCGAGGGCGACGTCCACGTGTCGGGCGGTATCAAGCTCGTGGACGGTGCCGGGCCGGTCACCGGCCTGCCCGCCGGATCGCGCGGCGCCGTCGGCGTGCCGACCGGCCGCCTGGAGCCGAGGGCACCCAGGACCACGGCAGACCCGACCCTGAGCGTGCGGCACTCCCCGGCCGCCGAATTGCGGGCCCGCTCTGACGGCGGACTGGACCTCAACTTGCTGTTCCCGGACCAACCGAAGCTGCCCGCCCTCTCGGTCACCGGCCCCTCCGGCAGGGTGGGCATCGGCACGGCCGCCCCCGCCGCAGGACTGGAGATCAACCGTGGGGCCACTAACGATCTGGCCCTGCTCCTCGTCTCCTCCGGCGCCAGTTGGGGCTCCGGGCTCCAGCTCAGCAACACCGCGAGCGGCCGCACCTTCGGCTCGTACGCCGGCGCCGACGGAAAGTGGCACTTCACTGACCGGAGCGCGCAGGCCGACCGGCTGGTCATCGATGCGGCGGGCAACGCGGGTCTGGGCACCGCTGTGCCGTCCGCAGGACTGGAGATCAACCGTGGGGCCACTAACGATCTGGCCCTGCTCCTCGTCTCCTCCGGCGCCAGTTGGGGCTCCGGGCTCCAGCTCAGCA
>NZ_JBHWBZ010000088.1:26850-28930 GCF_042735475.1 Kitasatospora sp. NPDC059577
GCAACACCGCGAGCCGCCAGACCTTCGGAATGTACGTAGGCAGCGATGGAACGTGGCACTTCGAGCGCTTCGGGCACGATCTGCTGACGCTCCGTGCCGAACAGGGCGGCATAGACGTGAGACGCCGGATGCGGGTGCGCCAAGGGCCGGACTCGTCGGCGGGGATCTGGTTCCACTCGACCGACGACCGGGCCTTTGTCGGCCTATACGACGACACTCACGTCGGATTCTTTGGCACCAGCGGCGTCGGCTGGGGCCTGATCATGGACACCGGGAACGGCGACGTCACCATGAAGGGCAGGCTCATCAAACCGGGTGGCGACTTCCGGATCGACCACCCACTGGAGCCGGCCACTAAGTACCTGTCGCACTCGTTCGTCGGGTCGCCCCAGATGACCAACATCTACGACGGCACCGTCGTCACGGACGACCGCGGCGAGGCCACCGTGATGCTGCCCGGCTACTTCGAGGCACTCAACGGCGACTTCCGTTACCAGCTCACACCGGTCGGCAGTCTCGCCCTCGCGGCGGTGACCGAGGAGATCCGGGAGAACCGCTTCACCATCCGCACCGACCGGCCAGCGGTCACCGTCTGCTGGCAGGTGACCGGGGTGCGGCACGACCCGTGGGCCAATGCCAACCGGATCTCGGGCAAGGAGGACAAGCCTGAGGCCGAGCGGCATCGCTACCTCTACCAGGATGGCCACTGACAGCCTGTGGGCGGAATCGTCCCATGAAGCACCATCAATCCCAGCCGATCGCGGGGAAAGGGCGGCAGCCATGCTCGACCACATGCAGTCTCGTCTCACCGAACTCAAGCAGGAGTACCAGCAGGGCGAGGCGCAGCTACGGATCCTGGTCCAGCAGGAGGCCGCGCTCCGGGAGACCCTGCTGCGCATCAGCGGGGCGATCCAGCTGCTGGAGGAGCTGCTGTCGCACGATCAGGTGGAGGGCGACCGGGCGGAGGGCGACGGCGGGCCGCCTGATCCGGCGGGCCGGCTCGACGGTGCGAGGGCGCAGGCCCCGGCGACCGACGCGGCTACGGTGCATACCGCGCCGTAGCCAGGCCGGGACGGGTATCTCCGGCCGCGGAGGTGGCGACAGCCCAAGCGTCGGTATGGCCCGGGCGGCCGTGCCCACTGTGAGCCGCGCTGATCTGCGCCGCTGGGAATGGGCGGGCGAGAGCGAACTGAGTCTGGCGACCGCAGCTGATGCACAAGAAGGCCTGGGCCACCGTCATCGGTGGTCCGGGCCTTCTGTATGGCCGGGTCAGGCCCGCTTGAGTGCGTAGGCGACGCCGATGCCGCCGGTGCGGTGATCTGAGCCGGCTCTCGTTCCGACGCGGTTGCCTGAGCTTGACTCTGTCGGTGATCTTGTGGGTCCGTGGCTGAGCAGCGTGATCAGTGGGCAGGCTCAGGGCTGGTGATGCGGGTCTCCTGCACCACCCCACCTGGGACACCACTGAACTCCTCGCCCAGGACGACGGCCACTTCATGGGACCCGCCCTGTCCTGGCCCGAGCTCGCCACCGCCGCCGACAACACCCCGCCCGACCCCGGCACGCTGGCCGCCGGCATCCTCGACGCCCACGCCCGTCTGCTGCTCCTGCTGCCCGCTATGGGCGACAACAGCCCGCCCAGGACCGCCGCTCCCTGCCTGGCCGCCGCGCTACGCGCCCGCACGGCCGTCGAGGACCCCGACCACCTCGCCCTCCTCCTCCTGGAACAGCAGGGACAACCCGGACCCGCCCGCTGGCGGACCACCCAGGACGGGGTACGCATCAACGGCGGCCGCCACTCCCACCGCAACCCCGCCAACCCCTTCGCCCTCCCGCAGAACCGCCTCGCCAGGGTGTCCGCCGCGCTCACCCCATGACCGCACGCACCGATCCCACCGCTGTGGCGGGGCCGGTGCGCGTCGAACGACGTGAGACACGGTCGCGAACGAGCCCAGCCCGGCTTACCAGCCGACCCCAAGGGCCTCCAACTGCCCGAGCTGCTCGGCCGACAGTTTGTCCCGGCGGGCCTTCTGGTTGTTCAGCCAGGTGCCCAGGGACAGCCCCTCATCGGTCTTGTGGGTGC
>NZ_JBHWBZ010000089.1:0-28372 GCF_042735475.1 Kitasatospora sp. NPDC059577
CGAACTCCACCACCCCACCGCCGACACCGTCCTGGACCGCATGCGCCGCTTCGACGCCAAGGGCCGCACCAGCTGACGCTCCGACAGCCCGAAGCACGCCCACCGACCCCTCCCAGGACACCTCATGTATCGCACCGCACTGCGCAACGTGCTGGCCCACAAGGGCCGACTGCTCATGACGGCGCTGGCCGTCATGCTCGGCACCGCCTTCGTGGCCGGAACGATGGTCTTCTCCGACACCTTCGGCAAGGCCATGCGGGACAGCAACTCCAAGAGCTACTCCGACGTGTCGGTCCAGGTCGTGGACCGCGCGGCCGGCTCCGCCGCGAGCGCCCGGCAGAAGAGCGAGAGCGGCCCGGCCACGCTCACCGACGCCACCGTCCGGCAGCTGGCCGCACTCCCGGGCACCGCCACCGCCCGCGGCGTGGTGAGCGGCTTCACCGGCGTCGCCGACCACAAGGGCAACCTGATAGGCCAGTTCTGGGCCGCCAAGGGCGCCAACTTCGCGCCCGGCCAGGACGGCAGGGACCCGCGCTACCCGATGGCCGAGGGCCAGGGCCCGAAGAACGACAAGGAGATCGCGCTCGACCGCAAGACCGCCGACAAGGCGGGCTACAAGGTCGGCGACACCGTGCGGGTGGCCGCGAACGGCCCGGTGATCGAGGCGAAGCTCACCGGCGTCTTCACCACCGACGACCCGGTGGTGAACACCGGCGGCACGCTCACCCTGTTCGACCGGGCCACCGCCCAGCAGCTGCTCCTGGAGCCCGGCCGCTACAGCGGCATCGTGCTCACCGCCAAGCCCGGCACCTCCGAGGACGCACTGCTCGCCCAGGCGCAGCCCGCGATGCCGACGGGCCACCAGTTCGACGTCGAGACCGGCGCCAAGCTCAAGGCCGACGAGCAGCAGATGATCACCAAGAGCACCGACAGCATGCGCACCATGCTGCTGGTCTTCGCCGGCATCTCGCTCTTCGTCGGCATCTTCATCATCGCCAACACCTTCACCATGCTGGTCGCCCAGCGCACCAAGGAACTCGCGCTGCTGCGGGCCATCGGCGCCAGCCGCAAGCAGGTCACCCGCTCGGTGCTGGTCGAGGCCCTGGCGATCGGAACGGTCTCGGCGGTGGCCGGACTGGCCGCGGGCGTCGGGATCGGCGCCGGGATGCAGTCCCTGATCGGCAGCCTGAACGAGAACATGCCGAGCGGCGCCCTGGTGATCAAGCCGCTCACCGTGGCGGTGACCCTGGTGGTCGGCGTCGTGGTGACGGTGTTGTCGGCCCTGCTGCCGGCCCTGCGTGCCGCCCGGATCGCCCCGGTGGCCGCGATGAGCAGCGGTGACCAGCCCGCCTCGCAGAAGAGCCTGGTGGTCCGCAACACGATCGGCTCGCTGCTCGCCGCCGGCGGCCTGGCCCTGATCGGCTACGGCGCCTCCACCGGCAACACCGACGGCCGGATGCCGGTCGGCCTGGGCGCGTTCCTGGCCCTGATCGGCGTGTTCGTCCTGCTGCCGCTGCTCTCCCGCCCGGTGGTGGCGCTGCTCGGCCCGCTGCTGCGCGGCCTCGGAGGCACGCCGGGGAAGCTGGCCCAGCAGAACGCGGTGCGCAACCCGCGCCGCACCGCCGCCACCGCCGCCGCGCTCACCATCGGCCTGACCCTCGTCAGCGGCCTCACCGTGATCGGCGCCTCCGTCGGCAGCACCATCGACAAGGCCGTCACCAGCTCGATGAAGGCCGACTACGTCGTCTCGACCGCCAACGGCATGGGCCTGTCCGAGCAGGTTCCCGCGCAGATCGCCAAGGCCCCCGGGGTGGCCGCCTCCTCGCCGATGACCGTCGTCTACTGGGAGCTCAACGGCGTCAGCAAGGCGATCACCGGCCTGAACGCGGACACCTTCGACCAGCTCGCCGAGGTCAAGCTGGTCAGCGGCTCCACGGCCGCGCTCGGCAAGGGCCAGCTGCTGGTGGACCAGAACGTCGCCAAGAGGTTCAACCTCACCACCGGCTCCACGATGACCGCGACCTACCCGGACGCGTCCACCGGGACGCTCACCGTCGGTGGTGTGTACGAGACGGGCGGCATGCTCGGCCCGGTCGTCCTGACCAACGGCGAGATCGCCAAGCACGAGCCGAAGCCGCACATCGAGAACGTCCTGGTCAAGGGCAAGGACGGCGCGACCGACACGCTCAAGCAGTCGATCAAGGACGCCACGGGCGCCAACCCGGTGATCGAGGTGAAGTCCAAGCAGGACGTCCGCGACGACTTCAGCCAGACCATCACCTTCGCGCTCAACCTGATGTACGGCCTGCTCGGGATGGCGGTCCTGATCGCGATCCTGGGCGTGATCAACACGCTGGCGATGTCGGTCTTCGAGCGCAAGCGGGAGATCGGGATGCTGCGGGCGATCGGCCTGGACCGCCGGGGCATCAAGCGGATGGTCCGGCTGGAGTCCGTGGTGATCTCGGTGTTCGGCGCCGGCATCGGCCTGGCCCTGGGCTGCTTCATCGCCTGGGCGATCAACGGCACCCTGAAGTCGAGCCTGGCCGGCCTGACCACGGTCCTGCCGTACGGCCAGCTGGCGATGTTCCTGGCGCTGGCCGGGGTGGTCGGCCTGGTGGCCGCGATCTGGCCGGCCCGCCGGGCCGCCGGGCTGGACATCCTGTCGAGCATCAAGACCGACTGACACCGCTCACGCGGAGAGCCCCTGCCGGAGGGTTTCGGCAGGGGCTCTTCTACTGCTGTACTCCGCCCGGTCGCACTGGCCGGCTGAGCACCACGGAGGTCGTGGTCCGGCAACACTGCCGGGCGGAGGGCCTCCGACTCATACCCCGGTGCTCCCACACCGGGGTCTCAGTCGCTTACTTGCTCGCGAGTTCCTTGTCGGCGACCGGCTTGGCGGCCTCGACGGGCTTGGTGGGCGGGGTGACCTCCTGGATCGGAAGCTGCGGCTTCTCCATCTGGGAGAGGCCGACCATCTCGCGCTTCAGGAACATCGCGAGGGTCCAGTCGGTGAAGACGCGGACCTTGCGGTTGAAGGTCGGCACCATCGCGCCGTGGTACAGGCGGTGGAACCACCAGGCCGGACGGCCCTTCAGCTTGTACTTGCCGAAGAGGATCGCGACGCCCTTGTGCAGGCCGAGACCGGCGACCGCACCGAGGTTCTTGTGCTTGTACTCCTTCTGCGGGAAGCCGCGCATACCGGAGATGACGTTGTCGCCGAGGACGACGGCCTGACGGCAGGCGTGCTGCGCGTTCGGCGGGCACCAGGCGCCCTCGCCGGCGGCGAGGTCCGGGACCTGGGCGTTGTCGCCGGCGGCCCAGACGTAGTCGAAGCCCTGGACCTGGAGGGTCGGCGCGGTGTCGACGTGGCCGCGCGGACCCAGCGGCAGGCCGAACTCGGAGAGCACCGGGTTGGGCTTCACGCCGGCCGTCCACACGATGGTGGAGGCGTCCGTCTCCATGCCGTTCTTCAGAACGACGTGGCCGTCGACGCAGGAGTCCATGGAGGTCTCGATGTAGACCTCGATGTTGCGCTCCTCGAGCTTCTCCTTGGTCCACAGACCGAGGTCCGGGCCCATCTCGGGGAGGATGCGGTTGGCGGCCTCGACGACCACGAAGCGCATGTCGTCGCGGCTGACGGTCCGGTACAGCTTGGACGCGTCGCGCGCCATGTCCTCGATCTCGGCGATCGTCTCGATGCCGGCGAAGCCACCGCCGATGACGACGAAGGTCAGGGCCTTGCGGCGGACCTCCTCGTCCGTGGTGGACTCGGCCTTGTCGAGCTGGGCCATGACGTGGTTGCGGAGGCCGATGGCCTCCTCGACCGTCTTCATGCCGATGCCGTTCTCCGCCAGACCCGGGATCGGGAAGGTGCGGGAGACCGAGCCGGTCGCGACGACCAGGTACTCGAAGGGCAGCTCGTAGCTGTCGCCGGCCGCCGGCTGGATGGTGGCGACCTTGCGGGCGTGGTCGATGCCGGTGACGGACCCGGTCAGCACCTCCGCCTGCTTGAGGGCGCTGCGCAGCGGCGCGACGAGGTTGCGGGGCGCGACGTTGCCGCCGGCCGCCTCGGGGAGGAAGGGCAGGTACGTCATGTACGACCGCGGGTCCACGACCGTGACGGTCGCTTCGCCGTAGCGCATCTTCTTGAGGATGCGCATCGCGGCATACAGGCCGACGTAACCACCGCCGACAATGAGGATGCGAGGACGCTCCGTGGTGCTCATATCCGAAAGTATCCAGCACCGTCCGGAGCAGCCTTCGTGAGCCCGGTCACAAGTTCCTGGACACCCCGTGCTACACTGCGCGGCCGCAAAACCGGCCCCGGCGCGGGTGCTCACACCCCTCCGCACCCCCCGGTGAACGTGCGCCGGAGCACTACCCTGCTGAGCAGCAACGATCCGCACAGTGCCCGGGTTCCCGCGCGTGATTTCGATTTTCAAACCTCGGGCGAGCCCTGACCTGCGATCCAGCGGGCCCGGCGACCGGGAAGCCTTCGGTCCCACAATTCGGACGTAGCGGGCGAGCAGGTGTGACGAATGACCCTATCGCCATGTGAAGAAATTCACGAACTTTCTCGCACGCACCCGGGCGCGCCCCGGCCCCGGCTCCCCGGAAGGGGCGCCGGGGCCGGTCGGGTAAGACCCGCAGCGGGTCAGGAGGCGATACCCCAGGCGATCCCGTCCAGGATGTCGTGCTCGCTCACGACCACCTCGGCGGCACCGGTCCGCTCCATGATCTCCAGCAGTTCCAGCGCCCCGGCCGCGATCACGTCCACCCGGCCCGGGTGCATCGACGGGATGGCCGCGCGCTCGGCGTGGGTCGCGGCCAGCAGCTCGCGCGCGATCCCGGCGACGCGCTCCCGGCTGACCCGCGAGTGGTGGATCGCCTCCGAGTCGTAGCCCGGCAGCCCCTGGGCGATCGCGGACACCGTGGTGACCGTCCCGGCCAGGCCCACCAGGGTGGCCGCGCCGGTCAGCGGGACGACCTCCTCGGCCTTGTCCAGCTCGGCCCGCACGTGCGCCCGCGCCAGCGCGATCTGCTCCTCGGAGGGCAGCTCGGCGCCGTCGAAGTGCCGCTCGGTGAGCCGCACGCAGCCGATGTCCACCGAGCGGGCCGCCTGCACGTCGTCCGTGCCGAGCACGAACTCGGTCGAACCGCCGCCGAGGTCGAAGACCAGGTACGGGGCCGGGAACCGGCCGCCGGTCAACTCCTTGGTGGCGCCCAGGAAGGACAGTCGCGCCTCCTCCTCGCCGCTCACCACCTCGGGCTCGACGCCCAGGACGTCGCGCACGCCCTTGACGTACTCGTCGCTGTTCTCCGCGTCCCGGGAGGCGCTGGTGGCGACGAAGCGGACCCGCTCCGGGCCGACGCCGAAGCCGGAGATGATCTCCTGGTACTCCCGGCAGGCCGCGAAGGTGCGGGCCAGCGCGTCCGGGTGCAGCCGGCCGGTCCGGTCCACGCCCTGGCCCAGCCGGTTGACGATCATCCGGCGGTCGAGGTCGGTGATCTCCCCGGTCTCCGGGTCCAGGTCGGCGACCAGCAGCCGGATCGAGTTGGTGCCGCAGTCGATCGCGGCCACCCGGGTCATGGTCACCGCGACTCCTGCTGCCCGTCGGCGTCCGCGGCCGTCGCGTCCTGCCCGGCGTCCTCCGCGGCGCGCTTCCTGGCGGCGCGCTCGGCGGTCTTCTGCTGCTTGGCGGCGATCACGGCCTCGTGGTCCTGGTCCTTGGCGCGGTTGCGGCCGACCCGCTCACCGGCGGCCTGCACCTCGGCCGGGGAGACGCACGGGCCCTTGGCCCACCAGTCCTCCAGCATGCCGATCGCCTCGTCGCCGAGCGGGTTGACGCCCTCTCCGGCCGCCAGCGAGTGGCCGACCAGCACGTGCAGGCACTTCACCCGGTCCGGCATGCCGCCGGCGCTCGGGAAGCCCTCCAGCACCTCGATCGCGTCGCGCCGGGCGATGTAGTCCTCGTGCGCCGCCTGGTAGGCCGCGGCCAGCTCCGGGTCCTCGGCGAGCCGGGCGGTCTGGTCCTTCATCACGCCGTCCGCCTCCAGGGTGCCGATCAGCGAGGCGGCCTTGGGGCAGGTCAGGTAGTACAGCGTCGGGAACGGCGTGCCGTCCGGCAGCCGGGGCGCCGTCTCCACGACGTCCGGGTTCCCGCAGGGGCAGCGGTGCGCCACGCCGCGCAGGCCGCGCGGCACCCGGCCGAGCTGGGCGGCGATCGCCGCGACGTCGGCGTCGGAGACGGTGGGGTGGTTCTCAGTGGTCATGGGGGGAGGTGTCTCCAACGGAGGACGGCGGGAGCGGAAGGGGGGTGGAGGGGGCCGACGCGGCGGTGTCGGCGGCGTCGACCGAGTCCCAGATGCTGGCGTACCAGGGCTTGGCGGCGTTCGCCTGACCGGCTGCCGCGCCGGTGGCCGGGGCGCCGGCGGAGGAGGAGGGCTTGGCGGAGGTCTGGCCGGCCGGGTCGACCGCGATGTACGGGGTCTCCCCCGGCACCGCGTAGTGCAGCCGGGCGCGCGCCTGCGCCTTGACGTACTCCGGGTCCTGCCAGCGGGCCTTGTCGCGGCGCAGCTGCTCGACCTGCTGGCGCGCGTGGTCGGCCTTCGCCCGCTGGGCGGAGATCTCGGCGCGCTGGGAGATGAACTGCCGCGTCGGGTAGGCGAGGATCGCCACCAGCGAGCAGAGCACCAGGACGAGGACGGTCGCCCGGCTCGTGAACCGAGGCCGGGCCGCCAAGCCCGGGATCCTCCATCCTGCCATCTCCCGTATCCCCTCCTGGTCGCGACGGTGCCCCGCCGTCCACCCTACGGGGTGAACGGCGGGGCACCGGTCAGGCGTGCGCTGGCGCGGGTGCTCAGCCCTCGTGCTTGAAGCGCGGGAAGGCGCCGCGGCCGGCGTACTCGGCGGCGTCGTCGAGGATCTCCTCGATGCGCAGCAGCTGGTTGTACTTGGCGACGCGCTCGGAGCGGGCCGGGGCACCGGTCTTGATCTGGCCGCAGTTGGTGGCGACGGCCAGGTCGGCGATGGTGACGTCCTCGGTCTCGCCGGAGCGGTGCGACATCATGCAGCGGTAGCCGTTGCGCTGGGCCAGCTCGACGGCGTCCAGGGTCTCGGTCAGCGAACCGATCTGGTTCACCTTCACCAGCAGCGCGTTGGCGGTGCCGGTCTCGATGCCCTTGGCCAGGCGGGCCGGGTTGGTGACGAACAGGTCGTCGCCGACCAGCTGGACCTTGTCGCCCAGCTTGACGGTCATGGCCTTCCAGCCGTCCCAGTCCGACTCGTCCAGCGGGTCCTCGATGGAGACCAGCGGGTAGGCGGCGACCAGCTCGGCGTAGTACTCGATGAGCTCGGCGGCCGACAGGGCCTTGCCCTCGAACTGGTAGGCGCCGTCCTTGTAGAACTCGGAGGCGGCGACGTCCAGGGCCAGCGCGATGTCGCGGCCGGGCACGTAGCCGGCCTTCTGGATGGCCTCGGTGATCAGGTCCAGGGCCTCGCGGTTGCTGTCCAGGTTCGGCGCGAAACCGCCCTCGTCGCCGAGGCCGGTGGACAGGCCGCGCTCCTTCAGCACGCCCTTGAGGGTGTGGTAGACCTCGACGCCCCAGCGGACGGCCTCGGAGAAGGACTCCGCGCCGATCGGGGCGATCATGAACTCCTGGATGTCGACGTTGGAGTCCGCGTGCGAGCCGCCGTTGAGGATGTTCATCATCGGAACCGGCAGGACGTGCGCGTTCGGGCCGCCCAGGTAGCGGAACAGCGGCAGGTCGCTGGCCTCGGAGGCGGCGTGCGCCACGGCCAGCGAGACGCCCAGGATGGCGTTCGCGCCGAGCGAGGACTTGTCCGGGGTGGCGTCCAGGTCCAGCATGGCCTGGTCGATCAGGCGCTGCTCGGTGGCGTCGTAGCCGACCAGCTCCGGGCCGATCTGCTCGATGACGGCCAGGACGGCCTTCTCCACGCCCTTGCCGAAGTAGCGGTTCTTGTCACCGTCGCGCAGCTCCAGCGCCTCGAAGGCGCCGGTGGAGGCACCCGAGGGGACAGCGGCACGACCCGTGCTGCCGTCGTCGAGGCCGACCTCGACCTCGACCGTGGGGTTGCCGCGGGAGTCGAGGATCTCACGGGCTACGACGACATCGATGGACGGCACGAGGCATCTCCTTGCGGAAGCAGGGTCCGGCTGACGGTGGCGCTGTCAGCGGGACGATTGCGGAGTCGTTACGGACCAGAGCCTAACCGCCCGGGCTCCCGGGACCACGTCGGCCTCGGTCCCGTCTCAGCGTGTGGCCCCACTACCCACCGGTAGTTCACCTGCTTGTCCCAGCTTGTCCCACCGGACCGGGCGAATGCGGACGAAGGGGGCCGGCGGCGCCGACCCCCTCTTCGTACCCCGATACCGGGCCGGTGCCGGTGCGGACGGGCTCAGCCGAGGTGCAGGACCTGGCCGGGCATGATCAGGTCCGGGTCGCCGCCGACCGTGCCGCGGTTGCCGTCGTAGAGCGCGTGCCAGCCACCGGACACGCCCTGGGCGGTGGCGATCGACGACAGGGTGTCACCGGAGCGGACGGTGTAGTCGTGGCCGGTCTGCGCGGCCGGGGCCGGCTGGGCGGCGCGCGGGGCCGCGTGCTTGGGGGCGTACTGCTGCGCCGACTGGTCGACGGGCTTCTCGGCCCGGTCGGGCGCGGCGTGCTTCGGGGCCTGCTTCTGCGCGGGCTTCTCGACCGGCTTCTGCGCGGGCGTCTGCACCGGCTTCTCGACCGGCTTCTGGGCCTGGCGCTTGGGCGTCTGCTGCTGCGGGGCGGACTGCGGCTTGGCGTCCGAGGAGGTGTCGACGGACGCCGGGGCGCCGCCCTTGCTCAGACCGGCCTTGACGGAGCAGACCGGCCAGGCGCCCGGGCCCTGCGCGGCGAGCACCTTCTCGGCGACCGAGATCTGCTGCCCCTTGCTGGCCTGGTTGGCCTGCGGCGCGTAGGCGGTGCCGCCGTACGCCTTCCACGTGCTGGAGGTGAACTGCAGGCCGCCGTAGAAGCCGTTGCCGGTGTTGATGCTCCAGTTGCCGCCGCTCTCGCACTGGGCGACGGAGTCCCAGGTGGAGGCGGGGGCGGCGGAGGCGCCGGTGGCGGTGAGGAGCGGCATCGCGAGTCCGACGCCGGCCACACCGGCGACGGCGATGGCCTTCTCGGTCTGAGTGCGACGACGGTGGCGGCCGGATCCAACGAACAGCATGAGGAGGTCCCTCTCCGCACGCCTGCGAGGTGAGCTGTCGGGTTCGGACCGGGAGGTGGCCCGGCCGCCGTGCGCGGACGATTCCGCGCGGGCGGCTTCACCCCAAGCCGTGGGGACGGCAACAAACCTGGTTCCCCCGCCCCTGCCCAGGGTCTGGTCGGTTTCCCGTGGCGCGGCGGGCAGGATTCGGCGTTCCGCGCACGAGGTCCGCAGCTGCGAACTCCAGGGAGACTAGACAGATCCTCAGACCGATCACAAGCTCATATCACCGATATCACACAGAAATTACGGCACGTGTCCGATCGCCTACCAACGGCGCCGCCATGTCTGGTTTGATGGCCGTTCACACCCCGCCGGAAGGACGTCGGGCGACGCCCCGTCAGTGCATCGCCCGCCGTTTCGTCACCTTGTGTCAGTTTGTCGGAGGCGCGTAAGGGGAGTGCGGAGGCGTGTGCGGGGAGCGGCTCTCCGGACTGAATTCGACCGGGAGTTCCCGCAGACCACGCATGATCAGGCCACCGCGCCACCGCAGATTCTCCGGACTTTCCGCGAGTTGCAGATCCGGCAGCCGGGAAAGCAGCGTCGCCAGCGCGGCACGCCCCTCCAGACGGGCCAGCGGAGCGCCGATGCAGTAGTGGATGCCGTGCCCGAACCCCAGGTGGGGATTGTCCTTCCGGGCCAGGTCCAGGGTGTTCTCGTCCGAGAACCGGGCCGGATCGCGGTCCGCGGCGGCCAGCACCACCAGCACCGGATCACCCACCGGGATGTCCACCCCGCCGATGGTCAGCGGCCGCGTCGCGAACCGCCAGGTCGCCAGCTCCACCGGCCCGTCGTAGCGCAGGAGTTCCTCGATCCCCGTCTCCAGCAGCGCGCTCTCCCCGCGCGCCACCGACTCCTGCAGCGACCGGCGCTGCTCCGGGTTGCGCAGCAGCGCGTACGTCCCGTTGCCGATGAGGTTCACGGTCGTCTCGAAGCCCGCGAAGAGGAGGATGAAGGCCATCGCCGCGGCCTCGTTCTCGGTCAGGTGCTCACCGTGGTCGCTCGCCCGGATCAGACCCGAGATCAGGTCGTCACCGAGGTCCGCCCGCTTGCGGTGGATCAGCTCCAGCAGGTACGCCCGCATCCGCTTCACCGCCCGGCCCACGCCGCCGCGTTGACCACCCCCGTGCCGGATCATCATCCCCGCCCAGTCGCGGAAGTCGTCCTGGTCCTCGGCCGGCACGCCCAGCATGTCGCAGATCGCGTAGATGGGGAGCGGGAAGGCGAACTCGTGGATCAGGTCCGCCGAACCGCGCTGCGCGAAGCCGTCGATCAGCCGGTCGGTGAGCTGCTGCACCCGCGGCTCGAACTCGGCCACCCGGCGCGGGGTGAACGCCTTCGACACCAGTCGGCGCAGCCGGGTGTGGTCCGGCGGGTCGATGTTCAGCAGGTGCGTCATCAGGTCCGCCTGCCGCTCCCCCGGGATGCCCACCCGGCCGGTGCGGTGCGCCTGCTCGCTGTGGTGCGCCGGGTTCTTCGACAACCGGCCGTCCGCGAGCGCCTGCCGGGCGTCCGCGTACCTCGTCACCAGCCAGGCCTCGACACCGCTCGGCAGCGTCGTGCGGTGCACCGGGGCGTGCTCGCGCAGCCACGCGTAGGCGGGGTACGGGTCGGCGGCGAACTCCCAGGTGAACAGCTGCGGAGCGGCGGCGTCGGGCCGCGCTCCCGCGGGCCGGGCGGGGTCGTCGGACGGCACTGCGGCGGACCGGGCGGAGTCGGGCTGAGCTGGCATGGGACGACCGTATCCGGTGGGTGCGCGCCACCTTCCGCCGACGGCGCGCGACTCCCCCGACAACGGCGTGCGACGGGCGCGCCAACGCTCCGTGGACGACCCGTGGACGGTCCGTGGACAGCTCTTGGAAAGCTCTTGGCCGGACGGCGGGCGTGAGCCTGGTCACCTGAGGGGTAATCCCTGTTGCGGAGGGTCAGGAACTGCCTACGATCCTCCGCAGTACGCGTGGGCGCCGGTGCGGTGTCGCCCACAGGGAGGAGCAGGCCATGCGGGTCAGCGGGTCAGTCGTCGTCATCGCGGTACTCGACGGCGGGTCGGGCGCCGACCTCGCCCGCCGGTTCGCCGCGGCCGGCGCCGCCGGAATGCTGATCGCCGACCAGCACGTCGGCATCGCCGAGGACCTCGCCGCCGAACTCGACCGGACGGGCTGCCCCGTCGTCGGCGTGTCCGGCGACATCCGCCGCCCCAGCGACGTCGCCGCCCTCGTCGACACCGCCGAGAAGCACCTCGGACCGATCGACCTCTTCGCCGTCGCGGGCCCGGACGGCGAGCGCATCGTCTCCCTCGCCGACCTGCCCGACCACCTCGACCTGGAACGGCTCGCCGAACTCGTCGTCCTCGTCGGCGAGGCCATCGGGGAACTCGTCCCGCCGCAGCGGCACCCGGTCGAGACCGCCGCCCGGGCGGCCTGAGCACCCGGGGCCCAGCCCGGGCCCCCGGCCTCCGCCCGGCCCCGCCCGCCCGGCCTCCGGCCGGGCCGGGGCCCTACTCCGGCTTGAGGCCCTCGGCCGCGCGCACCGCGTCCCGGTACCCGCGCGCGGCCGAGCGCAGCGCCGCGTCCACGTCCACCCCTGCGTCGTGCGCCCGCTGCGCCACCGCCAGCAGCAGCCCGCCCGCCGACTCCGCCGTCAGCGCGTCCGGCAGCTCGTACGGCTCGTCCGGAACCCCCGTGAAGCCCGCCCGGCGCACCCGGGACACCAGCTTCGCCGCGTACGCCAGCGACGGCAGCCCGGCCGGCACACCGTCCAGCACCGACTCGCGGTCCGCCTTCTCCGCCGCCTTCAGCTGCTCCCAGTTCGCCTCCACCTCGGCGGCGCCACCGGCCTCGACGTCCCCGAACACGTGCGGATGCCGGTACATCAGCTTCTCGACGATGTCGCCGGCCACGTCGTCGACGGTGAACGGCTCCGTCGGGTGCTCCTCCGCGATCCGGGAGTGGAAGAACACCTGGAGCAGCACGTCGCCCAACTCCTCGCGCAACGTGTCCCGGTCCCCCTCCTCGATCGCCTCGACCAGCTCGTACGCCTCCTCGACCAGGTACTTCACCAGGCTCTCGTGCGTCTGCTCGGCGTCCCACGGGCAACCGCCCGGCGAGCGCAACCGGTCCATCACCGTCACCAGGTCCAGCAGCCGCGACCCCGGCAGGTCGTACGAACCCGGCAGCACCTCGATCTCCGGCACCTCACCCGCCCGCTCCACCGCCAGCCGCGCCAGCGCGTCGGTCAGCCCCGGATCCCCGTCCGGGCCGCCCAGCCACACCGTCGCCCCGGCCCCGGCCGGCTGCCCGGTCAGCAACCGCGCCAGCGCGGGCACCGACCCGGCCGGCGCCACCTCCACCGTCACCCCGGCCTGCCGCACCGCGGCCACCTGCGGATGCCCCTCGTCCCCCACCAGCACCCGCCCCGCCGACCGCAGCGCCTCCCACGCCGGCCACGCCAGCAAACCGGGAGCCACCCGGTGGGTGGTGGTCAGCAGAATCAACTTGGCGCCCGGAGCATTCGTCGTCACACTCCGAACCTACCCGCCCGCCACCACCCACCACGGCCGTCACCCCACCCGCCCCAACAGCCCCGGACAGGCCGCCCCGACGGCCTCGCCCGGCACAGGGACCCGCCGACCCGGCCGACGTCCCACTCCCGAGCCCCACCGCCCGGGCCCAGGGGCACGCGCCGGAAGCGCCCGGTGCACCTGCCCGGCATCCCCACAGCGGGCCGGGCCGAAGGCCCCGGCAGACCGGCATCCCCACACGCGCGGGACGTCGACCCCGCCGACTTCCCGCGCCCGACTCCTGGCTCCCGGCTCCCGGCTCCCGGCTCCCGGCGCGCTCCACGGGGGCCGGCAGGCCCGCACAGCGCTCGGGGGTACGACGAAGTACCGCTCCGACCTTCCCCCGCACGCCCGGGGGGCGGCCCCACCGACGTCCCGCTCCCGAGCGCCACCGCCCGGGGCCAGGGGCCCCTGCGGAGGAGAAGGCCCAGGGAGATCGCCCGCTCACCGGCGGCAGGGCCCTGCGCGACGGGCGCGGAAGCCGCACCGGACGTCGGATTCCCGCCCGTTCAGCACACCCGCATGGTCCTTTGCCGGGCGGCGGGCCGAGGCCCCGAACGGCGTGGCGCCGGGCTGGCACGCCACACGCCGCACGCGCCTCCCCCTCGGCCGTCCCACCAGTGGAAACGGCCGGCTCGTCGACGGCGGAGCAGTCGGGCCGGGCACGGGGCCGCAGTCGAACGCGCCCGGCCGGCGCGGTACGCCCGCCTCGGCAGGGGAAGTCGGACCCGCCGACTTCCTGCTTCGGGCTTCGGGCTTCGGGCTTCGGGCTTCGGGTCAGCGGGGGGACGGGGGCCAGGGGGTGGGGTGGTGGGGGTGGAGGGTGGAGAGGGATTCGCGCAGGCGGCGGACGGCGGGGTGGTGGGGGCCGTCGCGGCGTTCGCGTTCGAGCAGCAGGGGGAGCAGCCACTGCCAGGCGTTCTGGGGGTCGCCGGTGGCGGCGAGGTGGAGGCCGATGCGCTCGCGGAGGTCGTAGCTGCGCTCGGGGTCGGTGTCGAGGCCGGATTCGAGGCGGGCCGTGTGGGCGACGAGGAGGGCCTGGTACTCGGCGAGGGCGTCGGCGCCGTGGCCGAGCCGGTCGAGGCAGATGGCGGCGCGGTAGCGGTGGTCGAGGCCTTGGGGGCCGTGCGGGCCGCCGTCGGCGGTGGCGGCGAGGCGGCGGTACTCGACGAGGGCCTGCTGGGGGTGGCCCTCGTGGAGGAGGGTGCGGGCATGGATGGTGCGGATGGTGCGCACCAGGGGTGCGGCGTCGCCGAGTTCGGCTTCGGCGCGGGGCAGCAGGTGGGCGGCGAGGCCGAGCACCTCGGTGTGGTGGCCGGCGTCCACGAGGTCGGAGAGGCGGGCGCACTGGGCACCCAGGTCGGGGAGCGACGGCGGTGGCGTGGCGGGTGCGGGCGGGACCGCGGGAGCGGCCGGGACGGCCGGGACGGGCGTGCGCAGGAAGGGGCGCGGCTCCGAGCGGACCGGCGGCCCGGCCTCGGCGGCAGCCGCGGCGGTGGGCTGCGGCTGGTGCGGGAAGCGGTACGGCCGTACCGGGTCGGGCAGCGGCGCGTAGCGGGGTTGCGGGGTGCCTGCGGCCGGGGGCAGCAGCGGGAGCAGCCGCCCGTACACGGTCTGGGCGTCGGCGGGGCGGTCGGCGGGGCGCTTGGCGAGGAGGTCGAGGACGAGCCGTTCCAGCGACTGCGGCACGTCGGGGCGCAACTCCCGCAGGGGGACGGGTGGTTCGTCGACGTGTCGGCGCAGGACACCGAGCGCGGTGGGTGCCCGGAACGGTTCCTCGCCGGCGAGCATCTCGTGCAGCAGGCAGCCGAGCGCGTAGAGGTCGCTGCGGGGGTCGGTGGTCGCGGCGAGGGCCTGTTCGGGGGCCATGTAGGAGGGGCTGCCGACGGGGACGCCGGTGAGGGTGAGGCGGGTGGCCTCGGTGTCGAGGGCGGTGGCGATGCCGAGGTCGAGCAGGACGGTGCGGCCGTCCTCGCGGACCATGACGTTGCTGGGCTTGAGGTCGCGGTGGACGACCGGGATGGCGTGGACGGCGCTCAGCGCGCTGCAGAGCTGGGCGGCGACGGCGACGGCGCGTTCGACGGGGAAGGGCGCGTCCTCGGCGATGAGGTCGGCCAGGCTGACGCCCGGGATGCGCTGCATGACGAGGTAGAGCTCCCCCTCGTCCTCTCCGGCGTCGAAGACGGTGACCAGGCCGGGGTGGTCGAGCGCGGCCGTGACCCGGCACTCGCGCAGGAAGCGGCGGCTCAACTCGTCGCCGTGCCGGTTCCGTCCACCGGCGGGACCGCTGCCCGGACCGGTGCCGCCGGGGAGCAGGTGCTCGGGGCGGAGCAGCTTGACCGCGACGGGGCGGTGGAGCCGCTCGTCCTGGGCCGCCCAGACCTGGCCCATGCCGCCGTGCCCGATCTTCTCGGTGAGCCGGTAGCGGCCGGCGATCAGCCGGGTGACGGTCACGGCCGGTCCTCGCGGGCCTGCCGGCGCAGCAGGTCGCCGAGTTCGCGCAGGTCGTGGGCGGTGCCGGGGGCCGGGGTGGCGGGCGCGGCGGGGGCCGGGGGTGCGGTGGGCGTGGTCGGAGCGGGCCCGCCGGCCGGTACGGGGACCCCGTACCCGGGCGCGGTCGCCGCGTAGGGCGAGGCACTCGGCCCGGCGTACGGCGAGGCGTCGGGCCCGGGCGCGGTCGCCGCGTAGGGCGAGGCGCTCGGCCCGGCGTACGGCGAGGCGGTCGGCGCCGGGTAGGGCGACGGGTACGGCGCCTGCGGTGCGGGCCGCCGGCCGGCTTCCCAGACCGCTCGGCGGTCCATCAGCAGGAAGTGTGCCGTCGGCGTCAGCCACAGCACGGCCAGGGTGATCTGGCCGGTGACGTCGGCGGTCGGGTCCTTGAGGGAGCCCGAGATGCCGGCGGAGACGATCATCGTCAGCAGCAGGGCGCAGAACACCACCGCGCCGAGGACGTCGTACGCCCGTCTGCGCCGGACCGCGAGCAGCAGCGAGGGGATCGCGCCGAGCAGGCCGAACGTCAGCAGCGGGGCCGCCGCGCACGCCACCCGCGCGGGCGTCCCGAACCGGCCGGGTATCGGCGCCGCCCCGACCGCCGCCCCGGGCACCGCACTCGGCGCGGGCACCGCCCCCGGCATCCCGCCCGGCCCGTACGGAGTGCCGCCGGGCGGCGGCCCGAACTGCCCGGGGTACTGCCCTGACATGCGCGCTCCTGAGCTGGTGACGGCCGGCACCGGTGGCGGTGCGAACGGTTCAGCACACCGTACCGCCCGGTCCGGTCGGCCCGGAGGCCTTCCGTCCGCCCGGTGCCGCATCGGTATCGCCCCGGTACCGCCCCGCTACTGAGCCGCCGTCGCCCTTCCCGGGGAGGGCTGCTGAGCGTGCGTCACCTCAGTCGACGGGCGGTGCCAGGGTGCCCGTCGCCAACGCGTCCGTCGCGCCCTGGACGAGGGTGCGCCCGAGGGCGGCGGCCCGTCCGAGGGCCGTGTCGAAGGCGGCGAGGCGGGCGAAGGCGGTGCCGAGCCGCTGCTGGGCGGGGAGCGGGAGGCGGGGCAGTTCGACGCGGCGGATGTCGAGCCGGGCGGTGGTGGTGGCGTGGCTGGCGGCGCGCCGGGTGCCCGCGGCGGAACGGAAGTGGCCGGCCAGGAACTCGGGGTCGAGGGCGGCCGGGTCGGGTCGCAGCAGGTGGAGCTGGCGGCCGAGGGCGACGCCGACCAGCGGGCCCTCGGCGGGGACGACGCGGGCGGTGCCGCCGCCGAGGGCGGGGACGAGGACGTCGCCGGGCCGGGTGCGGACGTCCCCGGCGGGGCCGGTTCCGCCGGCGAGGACGGCGCTGGGCTCGGCACCGGTGGCGAGGTCCTGGTCCGTGACCACGGGGACGACCTCCCCGCCGCCGCCCGCACTGCCCGTACCGGTACCCGCGCCCGTCCCGGCCGGGCGGGTGGCGGCTCCGGCCCCGGCCCCGGCCCCGGCCCCGGAGGAGTACACCTCCAGCGCGCCGCCGCGGACCAGTTCGCCGATGGTGACCACGCCGGTGGACGCAGCACCGGCCCCGGCACCGGCTGCAGCACCGGCCCCGGCTGCGGCAACCGGCTGCGGCAGCAGCGTGGCGGGGTCGGCCAGGTCGGCGAGGAGTTCGGCCAACCGGCTGCCGAGGTGGGAGAGTTCGGCCGCGCCGCCGAGCGGGGCGGCGGGCGGGACGTGCCGGGCCGGCGAGAGGTCGGTCTCGTCGTCGAGCAGATCGATGGCGGCCACCGCCCGGTGGACGCCGGGGCGGTCGGCCGGGACCGGCAGCCCCTCGCGGGCGGACAGGTCGAAGCCCCGCCAGGCGCCCAGGACGGTGCGGCGCAGCTCGGGCCAGTCGACCTTGCCCCGGCCGCCCTCGGGGGCCGGCGCCCCCGCGGCCCCGGCCGGGGGTGCCGATCCGGCGTCGAGCAGCAGCACCTGGCGGAAGTCGTCCCCCGGCTTCGGCGCGCGCAACACCCACAGGTGCAGCGGGACGCCGTACGGCGGGGCGGCGCCGGCGGGCAGCGCGATGACGGCGCGCAGCGCGCCGGAGCGGAGCAGTTCGGCGCGGATGCGGCGGCCGGAGCGCCGGGTGGCGACGGTCGGCGGGAGCAGCAGGGCGGTCAGGCCGCCAGGGCGGGTGTGGGCGAGGCAGTGCAGCACCCAGGCGAGTTCGGACTCGCCTCGCGGTGGCACGAGACCGCCGGGCCAGCGGGCGTCGAACTGCAACTCGTCGTGGCCCCAGTCCCGTTCGTTGTACGGGGGCTGGCAGAGCACGGCCTCGAAGGTGTCGCCGGGGTAGCCGTCGGCCCGCAGGGCGTCGCCGGTGCGCAGGTCGAGCGGGAGCGGGCCGGGCTCGCCGGCGGGTGTGTGCAGGGCGAGCCGGAGCCCGGCGAGGGCGGCGGCGACCGGGTCGGCGTCCTGGCCGTAGCGGCCGGTGGTCGGCGGGTGGGCGAGCAGGACCGAGCCGAGGCCGACGGCCGGGTCGAGCACGGTGGCGGGGACGCCGGCGACGGCGGCGAGCAGTTCGGCGGCCTCCGGCGGGGTGGGGCTGAGCAGACGGGTGTTGGCCTCGGCGTGACGGGTGAGCAGTTGCTCGTACGCGCCGGCCGGGCCGGCGTCGGCGGCGAGCGCGGCGAGCAGCCGGGCGAGGTCCAGCTGGGTGCTGCCGAGCAGGCCGGGGAGGCCGAGGAGGTGGGCGCCGTCCGGACCGAAGGCGTGAACGGCGGTGTCGGCCACGGCCCGGGGCAGCGCGAGGGCGAGCCGGGTGTCGGGCTGGTCGGCGAGTTCGGCCCAGCGCTGGGGCGCGCGGTGGAGCAGCAGGAGCAGGGCGCCCGCCTCGACGAGCGGGGCGGCGGGGTGGCCGGCCGGGTCGCGGAGGGTGTCGACGAGCTGCCAGGCCCGTTCCAGCAGCGGGAGTTCGGCGATCTTGCCCTGGGCGCGCAGCCAGGAGTCGACGTCGGCGAGCGCGAAGGTCGGACTGGCGTCGGTCCCGCCGACCGGGCGGGGGAAGTCGGGGTGGCGGCGGCGCCAGTTGCTGACCGCGGCGCGGCCGACGCCGGCCAGCCGGGCGATCTCGACGGCGGTCACTTCGGGGCGGTCCGGCACGGGGGCTCCTTCGGTGGGGGTGGCCGCGCGGCGGGGTCGGCTGTGACCACACAGCATAGCGACGCACCTTCCGACCCGAGTTCACATGTGAACAGAGCTCTTTTGTGAAATCTCGTTGACAGAGTTCACGCTCGAATGGTGTGATCTCTCCGTCGCCACCGAACGGGGGCGGCGCAGGGAAGACCACCGATCACCGGGAGACACCCATGTCCGCGAACGCCCGCCGCACCACCGGCCGCTCCACCACCCGTCGCACCGCCGTCCGCACCACCACCGGCCGCACCGCCGCGCTGCTGCTGGGCGCCGCACTGGTGACGCTCTCCGCGACGGCCTGCAACTCCACCGGCGGCTCCTCCGTCTCGACGGAGGCGAAGCAGACCACGGCCGCCGCCGGCTCCGACGCCGCCAAGCCGGCCGGGGGCGCACCGGACGCGGCCGCGCCGGCCGGAGGCAAGCCCGCCGACGCCGCCAAGGCCCCCGCCAAGGTCGGCGACACCATCGCGCTCAAGGGCAACGACCCGGCCGACACCGCCGACGTGACGCTGGTGAAGGTGGTCGACAACCCCGACGGCGCGGACGAGTACACCCACCCGGCCGACGGCAAGCGCTTCGTCGCGGTCCAGTTCCGGATCAAGGCGAGCGGCAAGAAGGCCTACAGCGACGCCCCGGGCAACAGCGCCAAGGTGGTGGACGCCCAGGGCCAGGCCTTCGGCACGACGATCGCGGACACCAAGGCCGGCCCGAGCTTCCAGGTGCCCGCCAACATCGCCCCCGGCGAGACCGCCCTCGGCTTCGTCACCTTCGAGGTGCCGAAGGACGCCAAGCTCGACAAGGCCCAGTTCGGCCTGGACAGCGGCTTCGCCCCGCAGACCGGCCAGTGGAAGCTCGGCTGACGGCCCTGTTCACAGCCGTCGCCGTCAGCGCCCGAACGCAGAACGGCGGCCCCGGGCCGAAGCCCGAGACCGCCGTGCACCGCCCCTTCGGGCGCTACTTCTTCGCCCCCGCCAGGTCGTCGAACATGGCCGACAGGAACTCCGTGCACCAGCCGAGCAGTTCCCGGCCGACCAGCGGCTTGCCGCCGATCCGCCCGGTGCTCGGACGCGGCACCAGGAGTTGCTGGGCCGCCGCCTTGACCTGGCTGCGCGGGTAGAGCCGGTTCAGCCGCAGCTGCTGGGACTCCCGCAGTTCCACCGGCCCGAAGCGGACGTTGGAGCCCTGCAGGGTGATGTCCGAGATGCCGCACCGCCGGGCGTACAGCCGCAGCGCCGCGACCAGCAGCAGGTTCTCCACCGGCTCGGGCAGCTTGCCGTAGCGGTCGACGAGTTCGTCCCGGACCTGCGTGATGTCCGCTTCCGAGTTGACCGCCGCGATCGAGCGGTACGCCTGCAGCCGCAGCCGCTCGCCGGGTGCGTAGTCGTGCGGCACGTGGGCGTCGACCGGCAGCTCGATCTTGACCTCCAGCGGCTCCTCCTCCGGCTCCCCGCCGCCGGCCAGCGACTCGCGGAACTCGGCCACCGCCTCGCCGACCATCCGCATGTAGAGGTCGAAGCCGACGCCCGCGATGTGCCCGGACTGTTCACCGCCCAGCAGGTTGCCGGCGCCGCGGATCTCCAGGTCCTTCATGGCGACGTACATGCCGGCGCCCATCTCGGTGTGCTGGGCGATGGTCGCGAGGCGCTCGTGCGCCGTCTCGGTGA
Source organism: Kitasatospora sp. NPDC059577 (assembly GCF_042735475.1). Taxonomy (NCBI): domain Bacteria; kingdom Bacillati; phylum Actinomycetota; class Actinomycetes; order Kitasatosporales; family Streptomycetaceae; genus Kitasatospora; species Kitasatospora sp. NPDC059577. Next base: position 20,129 of record NZ_JBHWBZ010000089.1, read on the forward strand.
GCGGCTTCTCCGGCGGGTACAGCATGTAGGCGTAGCCGCGTTCGCGGCCGCGGCCGACGCGGCCGCGCAGCTGGTGCAGCTGGGAGAGGCCGAAGGTGTCGCCGCGCTCGACGATCAGGGTGTTGGCGTTGGAGATGTCGATGCCGGACTCCACGATCGTGGTCGACACCAGGACGTCGAACTCCTTCTCCCAGAAGTCGACGACGACCTTCTCCAGCTGGGTCTCCCCCATCTGCCCGTGCGCGGTGGCGATCCGAGCCTCGGGCACGAGGTCCTTCAGCCGGGCGGCGGCCTTGTCGATCGACTCGACCCGGTTGTGGATGTAGAAGACCTGTCCCTCGCGCAGGAGTTCGCGCCGGATCGCGGCCGAGATCTGCTTCTCGTCGTACGGACCGACGAAGGTCAGCACCGGGTGCCGCTCCTCCGGCGGGGTGGTGATGGTGGACATCTCGCGGATGCCGGTGACCGCCATCTCCAGGGTGCGCGGGATCGGTGTCGCGGACATGGTGAGCACGTCCACGTTGGCGCGCAGCTTCTTCAGCTGCTCCTTGTGCTCGACGCCGAACCGCTGCTCCTCGTCGACGATGACCAGGCCGAGGTCCTTGAACCGGGTCTCGGAGGAGAACAGCCGGTGGGTGCCGATGACGACGTCCACCGAGCCCTCGAACAGGCCCTCCAGGACGGCCTTGGCCTCACTGTCGGTCTGGAAGCGGGAGAGCGCCTTCACCGCGACCGGGAAGTTGGCGTACCGCTCGGCGAAGGTCGAGAAGTGCTGCTGCACCAGCAGCGTGGTCGGCACCAGCACCGCCACCTGCTTGCCGTCCTGCACCGCCTTGAAGGCGGCCCGGACGGCGATCTCGGTCTTGCCGTAGCCGACGTCGCCGCAGATCAGCCGGTCCATCGGGACGGACTTCTCCATGTCGGACTTGACCTCGGCGATGGTGGTCAGCTGGTCCGGCGTCTCCGCGTACGGGAAGGCGTCCTCCAGTTCGCGCTGCCAGGGGGTGTCCGGGCCGAAGGTGTGGCCGGGGGCGGCCATCCGCGCCGAGTACAGCTTGATCAGGTCGGCGGCGATCTCCTTGACCGCCTTCTTGGCCCGCTGCTTGGTCTTCGCCCAGTCCGCGCCGCCGAGCCGGTGCAGCGTCGGGGCCTCGCCGCCGACGTACTTGGTGACCTGGTCGAGCTGGTCGGTCGGCACGAACAGTCGGTCGCCGGGGTGGCCGCGCTTGGCCGGGGCGTACTCCAGCACCAGGTACTCGCGGGTGGCGCCCTGGACGGTGCGCTGCACCATCTCGACGTACTTGCCGACGCCGTGCGCCTCGTGGACGACGTAGTCGCCGGCGGCGAGCGCCAGCGGGTCGATCGCGTTGCGGCGGCGCGAGGGCATCCGGCGCATGTCCTTGGTGGAGGACTTCTGGCCGGACAGGTCGGTCTCGGTGATGACCGTGAGCTTCAGGTCCTCGTCCACGAAGCCGTGCTCGATCGAGCCGCAGGAGACGTGGACGACGTCCCGGGTGGGCGCCTCGGCGAGGTCGGCGACCAGGCGGGCCGGGATGCCCTCGTTGGCCAGCACCTCGGCCAGCCGCGAGGCCGGGCCGTGGCCCTCGGTCACCATGACGACCCGCCAGTCGGCGGCCAGCCGCTCCTTGGCGTCGGCGATCGCCCGGGCGGTGTCGCCGCGGTAGGCCTCGACGGCGTGCATGCCGAGGGTGAGCGTGTTGGCGTCGAACTCCAGGATGCCGTCGACGGTCGACTCGCTGGTCGCGAACGGGCTGACGGACCACCAGGGCAGTCCGATCTCGGCGGCGTGCTCGCGCACCTCGGCGAGCGAGCGCAGCGAGGCCGCGGAGACGTCGATCGTCTCCAGGTCGATCGGCCGGTCCCCGCCCGCCGCGGCCGCGACCCAGGAGGCGTGCAGGAACTCCTGGCTGGTCGCCACCAGGTCGGCGGCGCGGGTGCGGACCCGCTCGGGGTCGCAGACCACCGCGACCGAGCCGAGCGGCAGCACGTCGACCAGCAGCTCCATGTCGTCCACCAGCACCGGCGCCAGCGACTCCATGCCCTCGACCGCGATGCCCTCGGCGATCTTGTCCAGGATCTCGGCCAGCCCCGGGTGTTCGACGGACAGTTCGGCGGCCCGCGCCCGCACCTCGTCCGTGAGCAGCAGTTCGCGGCAGGGCGGCGCCCACAGGCCGTGCTCGGCGATCTCCAGCGAGCGCTGGTCGGCGACCTTGAAGTACCGGACCTCCTCGACGTCGTCGCCCCAGAACTCCACCCGCAGCGGGTGTTCCTCGGTCGGCGGGAAGACGTCCAGGATGCCGCCGCGGACGGCGAACTCACCACGCTTCTCGACCAGTTCGACACGCGCGTAGGCGGCCGCGGCGAGCCGGCGGGCCACCTCCTCCAGGTCGTGCGACTCGCCCCGCCCGACGGCCACCGGCTCCAGCTCGGCCAGCCCCTTGACCTGCGGCTGCAGCACCGAGCGGACCGGGGCGACGACCACCTGGACCGGCCCGGCCGCCGGGTCGTCCGCCCGCGGGTGCACGATCCGGCGCAGCACGGCGAGCCGGCGGCCGACGGTGTCCGAGCGGGGCGACAGCCGCTCGTGCGGCAGCGTCTCCCAGGCCGGGAACTCGGCGACGGCGTCGGCGGGCAGCAGCGAGCGCAGCGAGGCAGCCAGGTCCTCGGCCTCCCGGCCGGTCGCGGTGACGGCCAGCACCGGCCGGCCCCGCTCTCCGGCGGCCTGCCCGGCGAGCGCCCGGGCCAGTGCGGCGATGGCGAACGGCCGGGCGGCGGGCGGTCCGACCAAGTCCAGGTGGCGGCGTCCGCCGGCCGCGGCTCCGGTGGCGGTGGCCGCCTCGATCGCCTCGGCGAGCGCCGCGTCCCGCGCGACGACATCGAGCAGTCCGGTCAGGCTCATCTGGGGTCTCTTCTTCGTCCCGTGGATGGAGCTGCCCCCGGGCGGCGAAGGCCCGCCAGGGCAACGCGAACGGCCCGGCGCGCCGAGCGGCCGGGGGTCTCCAGCCTACGCCGCGGCGCCGACACGCACGCGGCGCACGGCGTCGGCGGGGCCGGGCGGGGACGAACCGCCGGTCGCGCCGCCTTGCCGGCGGCCCCCGGGGGACGTCCGGACCCGGACAACCGGCGGGGACACGGCCGGAGACACGACCGGGGACGAACCACTGGACGGAACACCGGACCGGCCGGTGGACGAACCGACCGCGGACGGCGCCGGACCGGGCACGGCCATCCGCCACGAACTGGACATACTCCTGTCACTGGCCGTCCATGGAGATCGCGCACCATGGTGAACGTGCCCGCCGCACCCAACCGTGGGGGATGGCTGCAGCGGCACTGTCGCACCCCCGATGGGGGTCGGAGGTGCGAGGCCGGGCGACCCTGGGTGGGGGCGCCCGCCCAAGCGCCGGGAACCGTGGCGCCCTTTCCTGGAGGGCGCCACGGGTCTCGGCCTACTTCCGTTTCCCGCGCGCCTGCCCGCCCCGGACGTCCGCACCCGTCCGGTCGGCGTTCCCGGCCCGGCCGGGGGCTACCAGCGGGACAGGTTGACGTCGTACATCATCACCTCGTGCCCCTGGTTGGCGTTGAAGTCGTAGCGGTCCCAGGTGAAGACGGTCCAGGAGCCGAGGCCGCCGCCCAGGTAGGTGACGACCTTGTTGTTGCCGGCGTCGATCCGGTCGACGTTGTAGACGCGCACGGCCATCCAGCCGTCGTTCGCGAAGCAGAGCTGCCCGCTGTAGCCGTAGTTGTACACCTTCGCGAAATCGTCCCGGCCTCCGCAGTCGACCCGGTTCACGGCGTGCGCCGGGGACACCGGGAGCAGTGTCGCGGCGGCGGCCGCGAGAAGCACCAGGGAGCCCGGCCGGCGGACCTTCGCATTTCTGTTCCGAAGGCCGGTCCGAGGATTCGTGCGGCGAATCATGTAACCCCTCCAACGGTGGCGGTTGCGACTCCAGAGATTCGCACGGCCGGGCAGCACCGGACAGCCGCTTTCCGGCCAAGCCGGGCCCCGCGGACCGCCTCGGGAATCGATCGGGGACCAATCGGGAATGCATGGCTGCGACATGCGCCAGGGTCGCGGCACGCTTGCCGCGCTTGATGATCGGAGCAGATGCTTGCCACGTCCGGCCCGATTCGGGCGATTCACCGCCATCGCCCTCACGGCTGTTCTGCCGGTTCTGTCCGCTGCCTGTTCGGGCAGCTCCGGAAAGACGTCCGCCGATTCCGCGCCGACACCACCGGAGATCATTTCGCCGACCGCCCCGGAATCCGGTCGCGGCGGAATGACCGGACTCCCGCTGTCCGCTTACCGGGCCGACGACCGGAGCGCCGTGCAGGAGATCCGGGCACGCAATGCGCTGGTCGTCTCGTGCATGCACCGGGCCGGATTCGCCGCGTTCACCGGGGACGGGCTGCAGCCCGCTCAGCCGCCGGACAACGCGACCGCGCTGCCGGCCGGCCCCTGGGGCTACCTCGGGACGCAGGCCGCCGCCACCGTCGGCTTCCACCCGCCGAAGCGGCCGCTCCCCCGCCCGGACACCGCCCCCGCGGGCTCCGGCGAGGCCTACGACGCCGCCCGGGTCGACTGCGACCGGCAGGCGGCGGAGCGGCTCGGCTCGCCGCCCGCGACCGGCGCCGACCTGGTCTCCCGGCTGTTCGACGAATCCACTGCGGCCACCGCCGGCGACGCCCGGGTGGTCGCCGCCACCGCGCGGTGGGGCGCCTGCATGGCCTCCGCCGGCTTCCCCGCCACCGCCCCGGAGGAGCTGCCGCGGCAGTACCGGGCCGCTCCGGAGCCGACCCCGACCGAGCTGGCCGCCGCCCGGGCCGACGCGGGCTGCACCACGACGAGCGACCTGGCCGCCGTCTGGTTCGCCGCGCTGACCGGCTACCAGCGTCAGCTGATCGACCGCAACGCGCAGGCCCTGACCGCCCAGCAGGAGGCGGTCAGGGCCCAGGACGCGAAGCTCACCCGGCTGCTCGCCGGCGAGGCGGACGGGTAGCTCCGGGCGCTCTCCCGGCCGGGGCCGGGGCGGCGGAGCGGGGCGTCAACGGCGGCGGTAGCTCACGGTGTTGGGGGTCGCGTAGCCACTGCCGTCGTCCACGATGATGATCTTCGGGATGATCCGGGTCTCGTCCCCCGGCTCCTGCTCGACGCCGATGCCGGCCCCGGTCTCGACGGCCTCGACGGCCTCGCCGTCCGTACCGCCCTCGCCGTCGGCCCGGGCGGCCGTCACCGCGGGCGGCGAGGCCGGCTTGGGCGGGGCCGCGACCGGAGCGACCGGCCCGGTCACCACGGAGTCCTCGGCGGACGCCCGGACGGCGCCGCCGCCGACCACCGGAGACCGCGACGCCCCGGCCGCCACCTCCTTCGCCGGAGCCGGCGCGGCACCGGACGCGGCGCCCGCCGCCCGCGAGGCGCCCGCGACCTTCTCGGAGGCCTTCCGCAGGTCCGCCACCGGGATCTCCCCGGTGTCCGCCTCCGAGTCCACCGGCACCGCGCCGTCGCCCCGGTCCGCATCCACGTCCGCGTCCGCGTTCGTGACCGCATCCACGTCCGCGTCCGCGTCCACCGGAGCCGAGGCCCGGAGCGGAACCGCCGGCGGGACCACGTCCGAGGGCACCCCGGCCGCGACCGCGCGCGGGAACGCCGCCCCGGGCTCGATCTGGCCGACCGCCGCCCCGGTGAGCGAGGCCAGCGTGGCCTTGATGTGGTCCAGGTGCTGCTGCACCGTCTCCAGCCGGGTGTCGAACTCGCGCTGCTCGCGCTCGCTCGCCGCGTTGATCTTCTCGGCCTCCCGGCGGGCCTGCTCGACCAGCTGGTCGGCCTTGGCCTGGGCGTCCGTCTCCTGCTGCTTGATCCGGTTCAGCACGGTCTCCCGGTGCTGCTCCGCCTCCTTGACCCGGCGCTCGGCGGTCGAGGAGACCTCGGCGTCCTCGGCGTCGGCATCGGCCTGGGCCGCGGCGAAGGTCTCGTCGGCCTTGCGGCGCCGGTCTGCCAGTTCGGCCTCGGCGAGTTCGCTGGCCTCGGCCGCGGCGACCCGCACCTTGGCGGCGTAGGCGGTGGCGGTGTCCCGGGCGGAACGGCTCTCCCGGTCGGCCTCGGCGCGGATGGCCTCGGCCTCCGCGCGGGTGCGCTCGTCGGTGCGGCGGGCGGCGGCGTCGGCCTCGGTACGGGTGGTGGTGCCGTACTCCTTGGCCTCCCGGTCGAGCGTCTGCCCGGCCTCGTAGACCTCGTCCCGCAGGTCCTCGGCGAAGCGCTCGGCCTTGTCGCGGACGGCGCGCGCCTCGTTCCCGGCCATCACGGCCAGTCCGGCGGCCTGCTCGCTGAGTACCTCGTAGTCGGGCTCCGGCGCCTCCTCGGCGGCCCGGCGGATGTCCTCCAGCCGGGCCTCCATCTGCCGGATCCCGGCTCCCAGCACGCTCAACCGCTCCCATGCCTCGTCTCGCTGGGCGGTGAGCGCCGAAAGGGCTCGCTCGACCTGCTCGGGCGCGTAGCCGCGCCGGGCCTGGGTGAAGCCGTGCTGGGGGACGGCGTCGCTCATGGGCTCTTCCCCTCGTTCGCGGGCTGCGGAGCCCATGATCGGACGGAACGGCCGGATCCGGAACCGGTTCGGAGCCGGGGGCCGGATTCGGTCGTCGTACGGACCGGAATACGTCGAGGACCGGACGAGTAGACCCATCCTCTTGACCTATTTTGCGCAGATCCGGGCAAAACCCCAACGAGGCACAGCCACGGCAGTACGCCGGAGGGGCCGCCCCGGGCACCGGGACGACCCCTCCCCACCTGCGAGGATCCGCGACGGTCCGCTACAGCAGACCGTCCCAGAACTGCTCCAGCAGCACGGCCCACCACGTGTCCGCGTGCTGCAGGGCCGCCGGGTCGATCGCGGCGAGCTGGGCCTGGAAGTCGGTCGTCCAGCGACCGGCCTGGTCCGGGGTCAGCCCGTACCGCAGCCGCCACATCCGGCCCAGCAGGGCCAGCGAGCGGACGAACTCCGGTACACCGCTGTTGACGAACCGGGGCGGCTGGCCGGTTCCATCGACGTCCACCGCGACGACGTTCGCGGTGCCGTACTGGACGCACAGCTGACGGCCGTAGTCGTTGCCGAGCACCAGGTAGCCGCCGAAGTCCGGGCCGTTGGGCAGGCCACGCTCGGCGGCCAGCTCGGCGAGCGTCGGGATCGGCCGGCCCTCCTGCGCCTGCGCCCAGAAGAACGGCCCGAAGTCGCGCGGCAGCCCGGCCCACATCAGGCTCTGGGACACCGGCTCGGGCACGCCCTGGCGGGAGACGGCGCGCTGCTCGTAGCGGAACAGGTTCTGCCCGAAGGCCGCGCCGATCTCCTGGGCGAGCTGCTGCGGCGGGAGCGGCGCCAGCGCCTGGACCGTCCCCGGCGCGGGCAGCGGCACCCGGAACGGGCGGACCCGCTGGGCACCGGAGGCCAGCTGGTGCAGCTCGTCCAGGTGGTCGAGCAGCTCGGCCATCCCGGCCTGCCGGGAGGCGTGGTCACGGCCGTAGGGCGCGGTGTGGGTGAGCCTGACGTTCGGCCAGGACGCGGCGATCATGCGGTTGCAGTAGCCGCCGGGCAGGTCGCACGACTCCAGCTCGGTGTAGAGCTCCAGCACCTGCTCCGGCGGCACGTTGAGTCGGCGCAGGTCCTGCAGGATCTTCCACTCCGGGTGCGGGGTGCCGGGCTCGCTGCGGTGCAGCAGCTTCTGCTCCGAGCCGTCCGGGCCGCGGTAGCTGAGCGCGGCGAAGTACCCCGGGCCGACCGCGGGCACCCCCGGGGGCACCGGCGCGGGCTGCGGCGAACCGGTCACCGCAGCCGGGGGGACGACCCCCGCCGCGCCGCCCGCGTTCGGGTAGCCGTAGCCGGCCGCGGGAGCGGCCGGAGCCGCCGGGCCGCCGGGCGGCGGCGGGACGGCGGGACCGCCGGACGGCGGGGTGCCCGGGTCCGCGGGGCCCGCGCCCAGCAGCGCCGGGTCGATCGCGCTCGCCAGCTGGGTCGCCTCGTACGCCACCCCGGCCGAGGGCGTGCCGCCGGACGGCGTGCCCTGGGGCGCCGGGGCGTCGCCGCCGCGCAGACCCGCCGGTGGCGGGGGCGGCGGGGTCGAACCGGCCGCCCGGCCGCCGGGGCCGCCGGCGGGGGCGCCGGAGCCCTGGGCGCCCTTCAGGCCCGCGGGCGGGGGCGGCGGCGGGGCCGAGGCACCGGCGCGGCCCAGCCC